>JAYTOS010000194.1:0-6498 GCA_043747705.1 Bacteroidota bacterium | reverse complement strand
ATACGGGTAAGTGGTGTACTCCAGTGCACATCAGCCAGTCTGAATACGGCTGTAATTAATGAACCCACAAGGCTTATCGCGACAAAGAATACAAAATTAGAAATATAAATACCCCACGACACATAATCCCGCATACTGGTTACCATCAATCCATATCGCAATTGGCGGTAGTAGGCAAAAGCACCTATCAATGCTATTACTATCAATGCCCCGGTCCATATCATTCCCCGTTTTCCAAATTTCTGCGGAAGCAGGTCCCGTGTAATTTGTTCATTTATTAAAGCAGTTGTATTTTCCACGGTCAGTTATTTTAATTGGTATTTTTTATCTTCAGGAGCCACATTGTCGAGTCCGGATTCATACGGAAAATTCCGATTTGTGGGTGGCAGGTAGTAAACGCGAGGTTTTGTACCCAAGTCTTCCATCAATCTATATCCGGCTTTACTCTTGATGAGTTCACTAAAACGGAATGTTTCTGTACCATTGGTTACCGAATCTTCATTCATATCACCAAAAGCAAAAACACCGTTGGGACAGGCAGATACGCAGTGTGGTAACTCCCCTTTTCTTGCCATATCCGGACAGAAATCACATTTACTAACGGTACCCATTTTTTGCGGCATACTTGTTTCGCAGGAGTATGGCTGTACAGCAACTTCTTTTTCAAGAACGGGTTCCTGCCAGTTGAAAACGCGTGTTGAATAAGGACAGGCCGCCATACAAAAACGGCAGCCAATACAACGGTCGCTATCTATCAAAACAATCCCATCCTGTCTTTTAAAAGTAGCATCTACGGGACAAACTTTAACGCAGGGTGGCTCATCGCAATGCATACAGGTAGTAGGTTCCCAGTAAGGAGCAGTATGTTCAGCATCCTGCATGGGAAGTACTTTTATCCAATTTTGCCCGGGATTTAACTGGTGCGCATGGTTACAGGCAGATTTGCAGGCACCTACATTTTTACACCTCGAAAGGTCAATCACCATTACGAATTTTTTTCCATCGATCCCTTTTCTGGCTTCACTGTTTGATATTGGCAAATCGGGTACGGGCTTTAGAAATGCTTTATCCATTTCAATAATCTCTCCGTCTACCGATAACAACTTTACTGTTTCTCCCGACGCTTTTACACTACTATCCGCATAACCATCAAATGGATTTTTTTTGGAAGAGCAGCCGGTAGCCACACCAGCTGCCAGTATACCGGCGGTCAGAAACTCTCTTCGGGATGCATTTTTATTTTCCATATGTTTATTTTATATTAACCCGCCGGGGTTGGTATTACTTTTGCTGACAAATTTTTTTAGCTGGTCCTCAGTAATTTTTTTTCTTTTTGCACCTATCATTTTTGATATGTCAACCGATACCAGCTTTCCATCCTGGGTAAGCATTTTTACCATTTGTGGCTCCGGTACGCAGCTGATTATGCCAGCTTTCCGGAAAGAAAAAATGTTTCGGAATTGTAAGCCTGCGAATAATGCAATAGAGCCTAATCCGCCCCAACGCAATAGTTTTCGGCGCAGGGCCTGTTGCTCAGTAGTTTCTTTTTGATCAGGATTATTTGTCATAAGGATAGTTGAGAAAAAATAAACAGATATAAAAAACCTGGTTTGAAATATGTTCAAGCCAGGCTTGTTTATACCCGGCTGATTAATATCAGGGGTATCTGTACAATTATTTTTTAAGTGTACGGATATAACTAATCACATTCCAGATATCTTCTTCGCCGTCTACTTTCTTTTTAAAGGCTGGCATATCATTCCTTCCTTCAGAAATTTTGTAAAAGAAAGCACCATTACTTTGCTTTTGAACAGCTGCTATTGTAAAATCACCCGGTTCTGTTTTTAACTGTGCGGCCTTTGATCCATCACCTAATCCGGCTTTACCATGACAGGAAGCGCAGTGTTTTGTCCATACTTCCTTTCCTTCTTTTATAGAAGCAGCCTCTGCTTTTACTGGAGAATTCATTTTATCAAATTTTTCAGGTACGGGCCAGGGTTTTGTAACTTGCTTAAATGCTGTAAGCGTAATGGCTGTGGCAGCCACTGCCAAAAAAATAGATAGCTTACTAATTTTCGATCTCATGCTAATTGTTTTTTAGAGGTTAATCAGGAATTAATTTTTCTGATGTAAATGTTCAGAAATAAACCCTCCCTCTTTTATGATAGCTATCAATGCGATTTATGATTTAAGTCATATATCGCCGGACGTAAAGTGGCTTATGAGTAATTTTTACGTAAAATGAGGGAGATCTTTACAAGAAGTAATTAAATATGGATTGTACGGGGTGGATTAAATACAAATAAGTGCGGGCTTGGAAAATTTGAGGATGTACAGCGATATAAATCAGTAATCATGAGATTTTCAGGTTCCTGAAAAAATCTGCCTCCCCCATTTCCCTCACTTCACCCGGCTTAAGATCGCCTAATAGTATATCTTCAATGGATACCCTTATCAATCGCTTACAGCGATGATGTATTGCTGCTACCATTTTTCGAACCTGGTGAAACTTGCCTTCGGTTAAAGTAACCAACAACCAGGTATGCGGAACATCATCCCGGAGTTCATACCCTGAAGAAAATAAATTTTCTGGTTGCGCAACAATTGAAACTGCACAAGGGGCAGTTATATAATCAGTACCACCTTTAATACGGATAGCGATACCTGATCGCAATCGCTGCAGGCTTTCTTCACTAACCCGGTTCTTTACCTGTACCAGATAAGTTCGTTTATGTGGTATTTCGCCCTGAAATAACAGGCGGGTTATTTTTTGATTCGTGGTTAACAGCAAGAGGCCTTCAGAATGGTTATCGAGCCTGCCAATGGCATGTGTGCCTTTCGGGAAATCAAACTTAATATCACCCAGCAAGTGCACATCATGCGTACTTACAAACTGCGATACCATATTATAGGGCTTATTAAGAATGAAATACCGGTGTATAGCCATACAATGTAAATTAAAGATATATGCCTGATTAACCGCTCTGCAAACTGTGAATTATGCAATTTATTGCCATAGTTGTGTAACGGTATCGGGTATGAGAATAAGACCTTTGCATTGCAAAGCTTTATTGATGAGATTCATTAAAAAAATTATCTTATATATCTTGCTAACAAATTATATTATACTAAATAAATCAAGAATGAAAAAAAACAACACAAAGCTGTTGCCGCTTATTATAGGCATATTTACTATTGCCTTCGTAATGGTTTCCTGTAAATCGGGCGTAGATTCAAATGCAACTTCAGTAGATTCTATGCAGGCAAAAATTACGGCTGATTCAATCATTTTAGTCCATAAAGATTCCGTAAAAAAAGAAATGGTTATGCAGGGAACTGCAAAACCTAATCCTGCCAAAGTACGCGGTAAGGGTGTAGTGGTTTTCCAGACAGATATGGATAAAGAGTATGAGCAGCAATATTCGAAAATGGTGATAGAAATGGATAAAGAAGGTATTTATAAGAGGACCGAAATCCGACCATCTTATCCGGGCGGACAAAAAGCATTGGCAAAATTCATACAGGATAATATCGTGTACCCTGAAACTGCTTTAGAGAATGGGGTTGAAAGTAGCGTAGATGTTGTTTTTGCAGTGGATGAAAATGGAAAAGTATATACACCCATGGTTAAAGGCGACAGGGCCGGGTACGGTTTAGATGATGCGGCATTAAATGTAGTAAGCAAAATGCCAAAGTGGAACCCTGGTCAGATTAAAGGGCATAATGTAAAAAGTTACTATACATTACCGATCAGTTTCAAAATAAATTAAGAAATTCACGATCGCTTTACAGAAGCAATTGTTTATCACCCCCCAGGTATAAAAGCCAGGGGGTTTTTGTTTGTCGCCATAAAGTTGAGAAGAATTTGCATTATTATTACAGCCAGAAATATTCAGGTATGGAACAACACCACAGTGATCCGCTGCATGGCATAACTTTAGAAAAAATCGTTACAGAACTGGTAGCGCATTTTGGTTGGGAAGACCTCGGGCAACATATCCCCATCAATTGCTTTAAGAGTAACCCAAGTATCAAATCTAGCCTTACATTCCTGCGCAAAACACCCTGGGCAAGAAAAAAAGTAGAAGAGTTATATATACGGATGGCAGAAAAGTAAAAAGAGTGATGGCCTGTTGCCACCACTCCTCTTGTTTGTAACACTTTTTAGTTTACGATGATCTCATGTTTCTGAGGTTGTTTTCCCGGTATCAATGGCAAGCTAACCTCTAACACACCATCCACATATTTTGCGGCGATGTTGGTTGCATCAATTGATTCGTCGAGCGTGAAAGCCCTTTCAAATCCCCCACGGCTATATTCCCTTTTTATCCAATCCGGACGCACAAAGCCATCGGGAGGTAAATAAGATACCGTGAGTTGAGTTCCTTTTACATCAAGGTGAAAATGTTCCTTGATGCGTCCCGGGGCAAATACCAGCATTTCAAAGCTCTTGTCCGTCTTGTAAATATTTACGGCAGCTCTTTGCATTGAGCGGATAAGCAGGTGCCGGTTCCTGCTTCCTTGTTCGCCTTTAGCGGCGCATGACTGATTGTAGTGCATGTTTTCATTTTTTAATGAATACATAGTTTACAATAGGAAAGACGGGCGAACAGAAAAAATATTGTACCATTTTTTATTTTTTATTCATAAAAAACAGATTAGCCCGAACCATAACTAATTTAATTTTGTTTTCTTTTTTTACTTTTTAAAGCCAGTATTATGACAACTAAAAATAAGATCGCATTAGTTACAGGTGGAAGCCGGGGATTAGGTAAAGACATGGCCATTCGTTTGGCCGAAAAAGGCAATGATGTAATTATTACCTATCAATCACAAAAAGAAGCGGCGGAAGCAGTAGTAGCCCAGATAGAAGCGGCTGGTCAAAGAGCAGCCGCTTTACATTTAGATGTAGCTGACTTCAACTCATTGGATGGATTTCTGCAGCAGGTATTACAAACATTACAGAGTAAGTGGGGTGTTACTACATTTGATTTCCTGGTAAATAATGCAGGTATCGGTGCTACCATTCCATTTATGCAGGTAACCGAAGAAGACTTTGACAGGTTTATGAATATCCATTTTAAAAGCGTTTATTTTCTTACACAGAAATCTTTGCCTATGATGAATGATGGGGGACGCATCATCAATATCTCTACCGGTACCACAAGGTTTTGCGTGCCGGGATATTCTGTGTATGCTTCTATGAAAGGGGCAATTGAAACGCTGACTAAATACCTTGCAAAAGATTTAGGTGCCAGAGGGATTACAGTAAATGTGGTTGCACCCGGCCCTATAGAAACTGATTTTAATAATGCTGCAATCAGAAACAATCCTGAGCGAAAAGCAGCTATGGCTTCCATGATAGCGTTGGGAAGGGTTGGACAGGCGAATGATATCGGAGGCATTATCGCCTTTCTATGCTCTACTGATGGAGGCTGGATCACCGGGCAACGTATAGAGGCATCTGGTGGTGTGTCTTTATAAAATAGTAGGCCTATTGTTTTAGCCGCATGTTCGCAAATCATTTAATTACTGATCTGCAAACATGCGGCCAAATTTTTCTTCTATAAAATCATTATCAAACTGAAAGCCCCACTGGATTTATTTCTTAGCGCGTTGATATTGAACAGGCCATTCTACATCATGGTGTAATTGTGCAGCAGCATGTAAAGGGAAATATGGATCCCGCAACAATTCACGGGCTAATAATACCAGGTCTGCTTCCTCATTCATCAATATATTTTCTGCCTGCTGCGCTTCGGTTATTAAACCAACTGCCCCTGTTAATATATTTGCCTCATTTTTAATTTTTTGGGCAAAAGGAACCTGGTAACCGGGCTGCAACAGAATTTTGACATTCCCGGCATTGCCACCCGATGAACAATCTATCAGATCAACACCTGCTGTTTTTAATAATTGAGAGAGCCTTATCGAATCTGTAATATCCCATCCACCTTCTACCCAATCTGTTGCTGAGATACGAACAAATAATGGCAGGCTTTCGGGCCATACGGATTTAACAGCGGTGACAACTTCCATTAATAACCGGATACGGTTCTCAAAAAAACCACCATATTCATCTATTCGGAAATTACTTAATGGTGAAAAAAACTGGTGCAGCAAATAACCATGTGCCGCATGTATCTCTATTACCTGGAATCCTGCTTTTTCTGCACGAATCGTTGCATTTTTGAAATCTTCCACCACCTGTTGTATTCCTTCTTTCGTTAAAGCAAGAGGTAACATAGTACCTTCTTTAAACGGAGTGGGGCTGGGTGCAACAATTTGCCATCCACCTTCTGAAACGGGTATTTGTTGGCCGCCTTTCCATGGTTCTGCGCAACTGGCTTTTCTGCCGGCATGGGCTAATTGTATCCCCGGTACAGCCCCTTGTGCTTTTATAAATTTTGTGATCTGTTCAAGTTTAACGGTATGTTCATCTTTCCATATGCCGAGATCAAATTCTGTAATCCTCCCTTCGGGTGAAACAGCGCAGGC
>JAYTOS010000193.1:0-3362 GCA_043747705.1 Bacteroidota bacterium | reverse complement strand
AACTACATCTCCTTTAATGCGCAAAATAGTTGGTATTGCAGCTCCGGTTATTGCTACACTTCTGTCACCTCTTACAAATACATAATAACCCTGTGTGTTCGAAATTAAGGATGTGTTTGCGTTAGTTACATTGACGTAGGTATTAGTGACCGGGTTATAATATTTCATACTCGCCCGCTGGGTGTATTCATCTACGCCAATAAAACTTGCTGGCCCTGTAATTCGGGTGCCATATCCATTACCTGCAAGTGATGCCCCACCTTCTCTCCATGCAGCAGTAACGGTAGGGGAAGTTGCATTTGCTACAGGTGCTGCAAGTAAACGCCAAGATAGTTTTGCGGGAAGAAAGCGCTCAATATTTACTTTCCCTGTTATACTGCTACCCGATGGTATGGCACCAAAAGATGCTGTTGCCGTATCTCTGGATAATAATGTAAGGTTATCATTGGTTGTAATGGCAGTATTTGTGACAGCACCATATACAAGGGCGCTTGAAATTAACAGGGTATCTGCAGGAGCAGCTGCCACCGTAATTCCTTTGTTATTGGCATTTATAAGAGTGGAAATTGTTTTCTTTACAAACCAGCTGCCTGAAATATTTTGGGCTGCACCGGATGTTCCTTTCATCTCAACAATCCCGGAAATAGCTTTCATTTGGCCACCAATACTGTTCAAAGTTCCGGTACCGTTATGGGTTATTTTCGTGGAGCCAATATCAAAGATTCCTTGCTTTAAACTGTCCACACCGTTTACAAGTTGATTCGTAGCTATCGTAACTGTTAATGGATTATCCGTAGTGAGATCATTAACAGTAGTTGGTAAACCGCCCCCCGTAACTTGGCTATTTAGACCGTTATAAATATAATTGCCTGTAGTGTTAAAGGTACGTCCACCCGTCATTTGAATATTGCCCGTCGCACTCCCTGAGTTGGATATGCCTTCTATATGTCCCATACCCAAATAACTACCATTACCCATTGTAAATGCACCCGTTCCGGATACTACATTTGCATTACAATATAAACCGCCGGTGTTTAAAATATTTAAAGGTCCGCTTGAAGTAACCGGCGCAGTGCTGGTTCCTAGTCCTGTAGAGGTTCCCAGATAAACATCGGCTAAAGCATTAATATTTATAGAAGTATTTACTGATAATGTGCCTGCAGTGGTTTGTTTAATTGCCCTTCCGCTTCCACTGCCGTTTGTAGCTGCTAGGTTTGCATAAGTAACACCATTAAAAATTGTTTGTGTAATGGCATTTGATCCATAATATTCCACAGTACTGTTTGGGTCAAAAGTATAAGGAGAAAAAGAACTCGGAAAATTACTGCCTGCAACACCATATACGCCGGATGATACAGTGTTGGGACTTATGGTTTTATCTCCTCCAAGTCTCAGTTTAGATCCGTTGAGCATTTTGAAATAAGAAGAACCTCCCAAGGAATTAATAGAATAATTTGCAGGAAGATCTAAGGTAGAATTGACACCTATTAAAACTCCCTCTCTACTCTGCAACTCCATATATCCATCAAAACTTGTACCTGCAAAAATCAAATTTGATGCATTAGCATTGCCCACAATTAATTTCTCAAATAGAACTGCTTGTATTGTATCGCCAATACCTTGTGTATAAGGATCAGGTTGGGGAATGGTGTAGTTATATAAATATTGTGTACCTGCTTTATCAAAAGTAAAATTGGTATGTTCATCGGTTGTATACCCTCTTTTATTAAATGTCATATTTCCTCTTAAAAGATAAAGTTGCTCTCTTGAATTTCCATTTGATCCTATGGCTGATTGTCCTTCATTTGCTGTCTGAGAAATTGCCGGTCTACCCAAAATAAGGTTTCCATTTATTGTTGTTTTATTTTGGCTTGAGAAAACGCACCTGTCATACTTATTTGCACCCTGGCAAGTAATTATGAGATCTCCGGCAATTGCTACTTTTCCATATCCTGAAATATTTAAACTTTTTACATTTGTTGAGGTAGATTTATTATTTATCGTTAAAGATTTTACTGCAACATCACTGTCAATATTTAGTGCAATTGATGTAAATAAGTTAGTTGGATAATCCACTGTTTCATTTCCACCTGATGATCTGTTAAAATCTATTACAACATTATCGCAAGAATTTGGTAGACGACCTAAACTCCAGGAGGCTGCAAGGGCACTCCAGGTAAATGGTCCAGGACCTGTCAAATTAAGAGTGTTGGTTGCGCTTGCACCACAAGCTGTAGTAGTACCCGTGGTAGATACAGATGCAGATAAAGCCCCTTCACTTACTGAATATACTTTGAATAAGTAATTTGTACCTGCTAGTAAATTGGGTACAATTGCTGTAGTTGCGTCAGCAGCCGTTTGAAGTACAAAATCATAAGTTACCCCGCCATCATCAGATTTATAAATAACAAACCCTTGCTCTCCTATCACGCCAAGGCCAATCCAGCTTAAAGTCATAGAATTTGTAGTATATGCGCTGGTAGTAGGTGCAACCGGGGCAGCTAAAATTGATGGAGTAAATCTTATTTCTCTTCTTGAGCCGTTGGCAGTGCTGTTTAAACTACCAATACTTCCTGTAGCTGTATAACTGTTTTTTGTAGCTGGAATGTTCGTATTTACTCCAAATGATGAATGGTCAAGTGACAACGTTTTTGTATTTACATTATCACTGCTAAAACCAATAACTGCGCTTTCAGTTCCTGACACTCCCGTACTATTTGAAATTGTCATTCCCCCATAGATATATTGAATAATTCCTGTTGTTTCATTTAAAATGATTTGAAATGTACCATTAGCGGTACTTGACGAGCTACCCATTCCCATATTTAAAAATTCAATGATGCATTTTCTGTTGGGAGCAGTTCCAATTACCACAGAATGAACCTTGCCCGTGCTCGATGTTTTTAAACTTGCAGCAAACGGTGCTAATACTGCACCACTTGCAGCAGCCAACGGAAAACCATTTGCTGTTTGCGTATTGGAAATACCTGAAGTTCCAAAGCGCATTAATCCGTTGGAATTGACAGTAAAATTATTATACCTTACTCCCATAAACCAAAAATCAAAAACCGTACTTTCAACCGGAGAATTAGCACTCACTTTGCTGGCAAATATTAATGGTTCAGATCCAGTCATACTAAACAGACTTGCGGCATTATTATTTGCTACTGCATAATTGGCTGTAGTTGGTGCCTGGCCAAATATTACAGTCATAATACCAATCATTGAGGTAATGAAAACGAGTAAATGTTTTTTCATAGTTAACATATAATTATATAAACGCCCTTATGATTAAAGGCATATAAAATAATTTCTTGTGTAAAAAACTTGGGAATACAATTGCCTAAGCAAAAGCATTTTGG
>JAYTOS010000192.1:0-6990 GCA_043747705.1 Bacteroidota bacterium | reverse complement strand
CAGGTATTGCAAAAAAATTACAATGATGTATGCTTTGGTAAAAAAGCAATGGGTGATAAAAAAGTGATGGTTGAATATTCATCTCCCAATACCAATAAGCCATTACACCTTGGCCATTTAAGAAATAATTTTTTGGGCTGGAGTGTTGCAGAAATTTATAAAGCAGCAGGCAACAATGTAATTAAAACCTGTATTGTAAACGACCGGGGCATCCACATCTGCAAAAGTATGATTGCCTGGCAGCTATTTGCCAACGGTGCCACCCCTAAAACCGAAGGGAAAAAAGGCGATCATTTTGTGGGCGATTATTATGTAAAGTTCAATGATGCCTATAAAAAAGAAATAGAGGAGCTGAAAGTAAAAGGTAAAACACAGGAAGAAGCAGAAAAAGAAGCACCCATAATGAGAGCCACCCAACAAATGCTGCTCGATTGGGAGGCCGGCAAGCCCGATGTAATGGATCTCTGGCGCAACATGAACAGTTGGGTATATGAAGGATTTGCAATTACCTATAAAAAGATAGGGAGTGATTTTGATAAAACCTACTACGAAAGCAATACTTATTTATTAGGGAAGGATTTGGTTGATACCGGTCTTGCAAAAGGCGTATTTTTTCAAAAAGAAGATGGCAGTGTATGGATAGACCTGACAGCAGATGGATTGGATGAAAAAATAGTGAGAAGGAAAGACGGCACATCCGTTTACATCACACAGGATATTGGGCTCGCCGAACAAAAACAAAAAGAATTCAATGCCGCACAAAGTATTTATGTGGTGGGTGATGAACAGAATTATCATTTTAAAGTATTGAAACTGATCTGCCAGAAATTAGGACTGCCTTCGGCTGATGGTATCTATCATTTAAGTTATGGCATGGTTGAATTGCCAACGGGTAAAATGAAGAGTCGTGAAGGGACTGTGGTAGATGCAGACGATCTTGTACAAGAAATGATCAATATCGCCCGGCAAAAAACGGAGGAACTGGGGAAGGTAAAAGATTTTACAACTGAGGAATTAGCTGAATTATATGATATCATTGGCCTCGGTGCGTTAAAGTTTTTCTTATTGCGTGTAGATCCCAAAAAGAAAATGGTCTTCAACCCTGAAGAAAGTATTGACTTTCACGGTTTCACAGGTCCGTTCATTCAATATACCCATGCCCGGATCAAAAGCATCTTACGAAAATCAGGAATACAACGCCAAACGCCGAACGCCAAATGCCAAACCTTGTTCCCGCTGGAAAAATCCCTTGTATTACATTTAGAAATGTTTCCCACGGTGCTGGAAGAAGCAGCTGTGGGCCATGATCCTTCGAAAGTGGCTATCTATATTTTTAACTTATCCAAAATATTCAATTCATTCTACACAGAGCACTCCATAGCGAATGCAGAAAGTGAAGAAAAGAAAACATTGCGGTTACAGTTATCGCAACTCACCGCCCAGGTTATCAAAACCGGGATGAATGTATTGGGCATAAGGGTTCCTGAAAGAATGTAAATACATCCGGATACATGATTTTTTCGCCACAGATTCAAATATTTTCATTGATTTAACCTGTGAATCAGTAGCAAAACCTGTTTAAAATTCTAAGGTATCTGTATTCACTAATTAATTGTTTTCCTTTACATTTGCGATCCTCTGATACGCGGAGGTGGCGAAATTGGTAGACGCACTACTTTGAGGTGGTAGCGCCTTTTACCGGGCGTGGGAGTTCGAATCTCCTCTTCCGCACAAACCCGGTTCAGATGAGCCGGGTTTTTTCTTTTCACGGCTTAGACTTACTTTGTAAAAAAATTACACATGGCCGACTTTATAATAACCTGCCCTAATTGCAGCCACCAGTTTGAACCCGGCGACTCTATCCGTGAAGAGATTGAGAAAAAACTGCGTGGCCAAATGGTGGATTGGCAGAAAAAAAAGGATGAAGAATTCAAACAGAAAGAAACATTCTTCGCCCAACAGCTGCAGATAAAAGAACAGGAAACGTTATTACAGATAGAAACTGAAAAGAAAAAAATACAGCAGGAATTACAGGAATCTATCCGCAAATCAGTGTCGGGTGATTTTGAGAACCAGCTAAAAATGTTGCAGCAGAATGCAGCAGAAAGTGAAGAAAAACTAAAAGAAGCCCGCCAAAAAGAATTGGAATTCCTGCAGAAAGAACAGGGTTTAAAAATAAAAGAAGAAGAACTGCAACTAACCGTGCAACGCCAGTTAATGGAAGAAAGGGAGAAACTGAAAGAACAACTCTTAAAAGAAGAAAGCGAACGGGGCCTGCTTAAAGAGCAGGAGCATTTATGGCGGGTTAAAGAATTGGAAAAACAATTGGAGGATCAAAAAAAATTAGCTGAAGAAATGCGCCGGAAATCAGAGCAAGGCAGCATGCAGCTACAAGGGGAAGTGCTCGAACTGGCTCTCGAAGAATTATTAAAATCCGAATTTCAGTATGATGATATTCGTGAAGTAAAAAAAGGTGAAGAAGGGGGTGATATAGTTCAACAGGTTTATAATGAATTAAGGAAAGAGTGTGGAACAATTGTTTGGGAAACCAAAAGGGCCAAACATTGGAGTGATAAATGGATAGATAAGCTTAAAGAAGATACACAGAAAGGAAAGGCTGACATAGCAGTATTGGTAACACAAACCGTTCCAAAAGATATTGATCGCTTTGGCAGAAGAGAGGGAATCTGGATTTGCTCTTTCCCTGATGTAAAACTTATTGCTTCGCTATTGAGAGATAGTTTAATAAAACATTATGAAACAATAAAAGTGCTTGATAATGTAAGCGACAAAAAAGAAACGCTTTATAAATACATGACAAGTAATGAATTCAAGCAAAAATGGGAAGCCATTGTAGGAACTTACTTAAATATGCAAAAACAGATTGCAAAAGAAAAAATCAGGGTCAGCAAAGATTGGTCAGAAAGAGAAAAACAATTAGAAATAATGCTGAAAAATTCAATGGGCTTTCTGGGAGATGTTAAAGGAATTGGCGGGCTTGAAATAAGAGAAATAAATTTATTAGAAGAGGGCGAAGATGAATAATTTGTTCGATAATATCGCCCCATCCGATCAACCCGACAAGCCCTCTCGAAAGAAACCCATCTTTCCCGTAAACGATCATTTACGGCAATATCTCGTTAAATATGGCCGGGAAGTAAAATTACCGGTAAGTTACCAGGACCTGCAGCGGTATACCTACACCGTTCCGTTAACAGACAAACATGGCAAAGAAACTTCCTGGGAAAAAGCTTCCTACGATATGCATGAATGGGAATTCTTGCGGGAGAACCTTGTCCGCATTTATGCCATCCTGAAAACCGAAGGAGACATGAGCTTCATCAATCACCTCGATGTGGCCAGAATTGATTTTTGTTATTTCGGTAACAGCCAGCCATTTCGGATACGCATTATAAATAAGTTTAATGATAATTACGACCACTATTATATCAAACAAGCAGATGCGAGCCGTATTTACGGTCTGGAGCTGGAGCACCTGCTCTCACCCAACCGGATGACGTATTTTACCAATAACAGCACATTGATTGAAGAACATATACCCGGTATCCCCGGTGATATTTTTATCAATGATTACCTGAATGATTCCAATACCAACCTGATACGCCTGGCCAAAGAATTTGTAAAATTCAATGAACGTTGTTTTGTGCATTTACTGGGCGATATGCGGTCTTATAATTTCGTGGTGAATATTACCCCTGATATTGAAGATTTTCAATACCGAATCCGTGCCATAGATTTTGACCAGCAATCGTATGAAGGAAGAAAAAGTTTGTACCTGCCACAATTTTTTAAAGAGAATAAAGACCTGGTAGCTATTGTTATTAAACACCTTGATAAAGATTCCATCGCACAGTACCAGGCAGAAGAGCGAACCATGATGACGTTCCGCCTAGTTTCATCGCGTTACCGGGTAAAAGAAATTCTGGATATCATGGCACACGATACCATTTCAAAAAATGACAAAATAGAGCAACTCAAAGAGGAACTGGCCGCCCATTTTTCAAATACAACCATCTTTCACAAAGCAAGAACAATGGGGCAACTGGTAAAAATACAGTTGAAGCAATCATTACAGAAAAACCTCCTGCTGGTTCCTAAAACGAAGAGTAAGTTCGATGATTGATGGGAAAGTTAAAATGGTTAAAAAAGTTAAATGGGTTAAAAGGGTTAAAAAAGTCGAAATATTAAAACTGGTTCGACCCCTCTAATTTTTTAACCCTTTTAACCCATTTAACCCCTTCAACCCTTCCAGCCCCCTAATACCCACGCAAGACTCAGCCCCTCTCTCATTTGATAATGCACCGACAATGAAACTGCACATGCATCTTTGTAAAATACAGCGGGAATAATACCTGTGGCCGCAAAAGGGAAATTTTTCGTAAGCAATACCTCACTAAAATCCACGTCACCCCTGCCCCACCATTTAAACATCGCTTCTTTGGCACTCCAGAGAAGCGTTAGTAAGGGTATTTGTATATCCTTTTCATGCGCATGCACAAAAACCAACTCATCAGTGTTGAGGAATTTATACTTGATCCTTTCAACACGCGCTGTAATCATTTCAATATCTATACCTACCCTTTCGTTACTACTTACAATCGCAGCAGCATAATCGCCGCAATGGGATATGGAGAAATGGTATTTCTCATCGGGTAAAAATGGTTTTCGCGTATCCGCTATTTCAATTTCATCATTCGGAAAATCAGGAAACAGGTAAGGCAGCAAATAACGGCCGGCCAAATGCTGCAAACGCTTGTGCGGGTGCGTAATGTTACGCTGTAAAGGCACGGCCTTCAGAAAGAAATCTTCCGTCTCTTCAATTTTCCAAACACCCAGTTTGGTTGTTTCGTTAATATCTTGTTGATAAAACAGCGGCACGGCAGAGTATTTAGAAATTAGATTGCAGATTTAAGGTTTATTTGCATCTCAACCTATAAATAGTCAAAGAATGATCCTGACAGATTCGCGCATACTCGAAGAAATGGCCAAAGGCACGATTAAAATAGTACCCTATAACCGTGAGGACCTGGGCAGTAACAGCTATGATGTTCACCTTGGAAAATGGCTGGCCACTTATGTAGATGCAGAACTGGATGCTAAAAAACACAATAAAATCGAATACTTTGAAATACCTGAAGAAGGCTTTGTATTGCAGCCACATGCTTTTTATTTAGGTGTTACTGATGAGTATACCGAAACCCATGCCCATGTACCTTTTCTTGAAGGGAAATCTTCTACGGGGCGTTTGGGTATTGATATCCATGCCACAGCGGGTAAAGGCGATGTAGGTTTCTGCGGAAACTGGACACTCGAAATATCCTGTAAACAACCGGTAAAAATTTATAAAGGCATGCCCATCGGTCAATTGATCTATTTCCCCGTGGATGGCGAAATTGAAGTAAAATACAACCAAAAAGCAAACGCAAAATATAGCGGCCAGCCTAACAAACCCATAGAAAGCATGATGTGGAAGAATACCTTTTAGCCTTGAGTTTTCCTATATAATGATTTCTATTAAAAAAGAATCAGTATATAAAATGGATAAACCTTTACATCACAATCAAACCAAAAAGCTCGCGGCCAGAAGCTAACCGCTCATAGCTATAACTTCCCATACTTTTTCTGGTACGCAATCAGCCACCCAATCACTTCATTATAACTATTTATCCCGGCTGATTGCTTATTCATTTTCAGGTATTGGTCATATAAACCCGATACCGCAGGTGAAATGCGGTTCTTTCGTTTATTAAAAAATTCCCTGATCTCCCGCCTGTCTTTTTTTACCAATGTATCAAGATGGTCGCGGTTATATTTAATAATGGTTTCAAAAGCCCTGAAATCTTTTTCCTTTCCATACATAAATATCTCTTCGCCCTGTGCATAAGAAAAAAGATCGTTGTACACTGAATAACGAAAATATACATCGTTCGAGGAAGCGGCCGCCAGGTACCCTACGAAATTTGCTTCACTCTCACTTGCATAACCCAGCTGGTGGGCCATTTCGTGACAGGTGATATACGGTATCAATACCCTTGGAATATCCGTTCGTAACTGCGCCTCGCCGGTAAAGGGATTATAATATCCTGAAAAACCCATATAGTCACCAACAGTGCTGAAAAGGCTGGCTTTTACAGAACGGTTCCGGTAATTTAAAAAATCATATTGCGCAGAAACATTTTGATACGAGTGAAAAGCTTCCCCGTAAATCGTGTCCAGGGCGGGGGCGGGCAGCAGCGTATCTTTTATTTGTCTGCGGCATTCATTTACTTTTTCAATCAGCTGATTGGTGAGCAGGGTAACTTCTTCCCGGGTATATTCTTTTTTAGCTATACCCAATTGATAAGCTATGCCTAAACGGTTATAATTTAGTCCCCATAAAAGTTTAAAGATGATATAGGCCCATAAAACAACCTTCGTCAACCTGAAAAGGAAAGCAAATAGCTTTTCCCGGGTATATTTTTTTTGATAGACGAGGATAACTCCTTTTATCAGATTGATAATCAAGTAAATAACGATAATACTGTAAATCAGGTCGCCAAGACTGAAAGCTGCCCAGCCGGTTAATATCCTGAGTAAAGATCCTAATCCGGGATACACCCCAACTGAATACCATTTTTCCACCTGCAAAGGGAAAAATGAAAAAAATCCGAGTGCCAGTGCCATGATCAATAGCAGCCCTGATTTCATCCAAGCATACGCTGATATCTTTGCTAACCGCTTCATATATACAAATATGCTATAAAATACCCGATCAACCTTCGGTTGTGGCCATATCAACAGATTCAATTTTACTTTGGTGTTTTGGCTGTTTTGGGCTACCTTTGCAAGCCCTTAAAAAACGGTTATGAGTCAGCACCGGGAATATGAGATTGCATTTGTGGGTTTAAAGCCGGGGATTCATGTATACGAATACAGAATTGAGGATAAGTTCTTTGTACCATATGGTGAACAGGATTTCGAAAATTGCAT
>JAYTOS010000191.1:0-2953 GCA_043747705.1 Bacteroidota bacterium | reverse complement strand
GTTTGTAAAACAGTTCAAAGAAAAAGTAACTGAATACGATGACCTCGTAACCAATAACATCATTTTTAAAAACAGGATGATAGGGGTGGGTGTTTTATCAAAAGAAGATGCAATTTCTTACGGCTGTACCGGTCCGGTTGCAAGGGGTAGCGGTGTGAGCTGTGATATCAGGAAAATATTTCCCTATGAAGTATATGATACCGTTGCTTTTGATGAAGTGCTGGAAACCGCAGGTGATTCCTTTTCACGGTACATGGTTCGGGTAAGGGAAATGCACCAGTCAATCCGCATCATTGAACAGTTGATTGATAATATTCCCGAAGGTGAACACCAGGCAAAAACCAAAGCCGTATTAAAATTACCGAAAGGAGAGTTTTATTCACGGGTAGAAACGGCTCGCGGTGAATTTGGGGTGTATATAGTGAGTGAAGGGGCAACAACACCATACCGTATCAAATTCAGGTCACCGGGATTTTCTAATCTCTCCGCCCTGGAACATATGGCAAAAGGAAGTAAGCTCGGTGATCTGATGGCAACCATGGGAACATTGGATCTGGTGATACCGGATATTGATAGGTGAGAGGTGAATGGTGAGTTGTGAATAGTGAGTTGTCAGTTACCTACTCACTATTCACAACTCACCATTACCCATTCACAAAAAAGCAGCATAGTAAAATCAAGTAATAAATTTCAAAATGTTTAGTTTAGAAGGCATCACAAACGCGATACAGAACTGGTTATACAACACCTTCAATCCCACATGGGCACTGGTGTTTGAGTGCCTGATTGTGATTTTGCTGGCTATCGGATTGTTTGCCTTTTTAGGATTGGTATTGGTATTAATGGAAAGAAAAGTAGCGGCGCATATTCAAATACGACTGGGGCCTAACCGTGTTGGGCCAGGTGGAATGTTTCAAACAGTGGCCGATACTTTAAAATTAATTATGAAGGAAGGGCTGACTCCCGACCTCGCGGATAAGTTTTTATTTAACCTCGCACCCTTTGTGGTAATGATTGTTGCTATGTTGTTATTGGCACCAATCGCATTTGCCAAAGGTTTTCAAATATGGGATCTTAATATTGGCGTATTATATGTATCTGCTATTTCTTCACTTTCTGTCATAGGTATTTTAATGGCAGGATGGGCAAGTAATAATAAATATTCCTTACTGGGTGCCATGCGGAGCGGGGCACAGATAGTGAGTTACGAATTGTCGGCGGGTTTATCTGTGCTGTCAATTGTGGTGTTATCGGGCAGCCTGCAGTTATCGGATATCATTGCTTCGCAGGAAAATGGCTGGTGGTTATTTAAAGGACATATACCGGTGATCATTTCATTTGTAATATTCATTATTGCCGTAACTGCCGAAACCAACCGGGCACCTTTCGATCTGGCAGAAGCCGAGTCGGAATTAACCGCAGGCTTTCATACAGAATATTCCGGGATGCGGTTTGCCTTATTTTTTTTGGCAGAATACATCAACATATTCATTGTTTGTGCAATAGGGGCTACGCTGTTTTTAGGCGGATGGATGCCATTCCATATAGGCCACTGGCAGGCATTTAACCATATCATGGATTATATACCTTCATCGGTATGGTTTATGGGAAAAACATTTTTTCTCATCTTCCTCATCATGTGGTTCAGATGGACATTCCCAAGGTTGCGTGTTGACCAGTTATTGAATTTAGAATGGAAATATTTACTACCGATCAGCATGTTTAATTTAATATTAGTAACTGTAATAGCGATATTGGGCTGGCATTTTTAACCCGAAACTGAATCCATGTTTTTGAAAGAATATATATCAGATGTTTATAACGGTGTAACCTCTTTATTAAAAGGGATGCGTAAAACCGGCTATTATTTCTTTCATCCCAAAGAGATCATCACACAGCAATATCCTGAAAACCGCGCAACACTGAATTTACCTGAACGTTTCAGGGGCGAAGTGGTGATGACGCATGATGAGCACAATGAGCATGCCTGTACCGGTTGCACCGCCTGCGAACTTGCTTGCCCTAACGGGACCATCAAGATTATAACCAAATTCGATATCACACCTGAAGGCAAAAAGAAAAAAGCGATTGATACATTTATCTATCACCTTGAATTATGTACTATGTGTAATTTATGTATAGTAGCCTGCCCAACCGATGCGATAAAAATGGCACAGAACTTTGAACATAGCGTATTTGACAGGAACAAACTCACAAAAAAATTAAACTTACCGGGATCTAAAATCAGGGAGGGCGTTGAATAATGAGTGCATCTGCCATTATATTTTATCTGATCTCCGCCTTTATTTTAGGGGCTGGGTTATTAGCTGTTACCACACGTAAAATATTCCGTGCCGCTATCTGGTTATTATTCTCATTGGTAGGTATCGCCGCTTTATATTTCTGGATGCAGGTTGAGTTTATCGCTGCTGTACAGATAATCGTCTATGTGGGTGGTATTGTGGTGTTGATCATTTTCTCTATTTTCTTAACGCAGCAATCTGGCAAAGAAATGCCGGGGCCTTCAACGATAAAAACTATTTTTTCAATAGGGGCGGCACTGTTTGGTTTGTTGTTCACTTACCAGCTGATTGATCAATACGGTTTTGCCAATGATGCCAGCAGGCCCATGAATGTAACGGTTGGTGAAATTGGTACTCAAATGCTCAGTACAACAGAACACGGATACATACTTCCGTTTGAAGTAGTGAGTATGCTGCTATTGGCGGCTATGATTGGCTGTATTGTTATTGCCATGAAAAACAGCGGCGGAAATATTGTAGAAAAAACCGGCGAAGGAAGTAAACTAATGATCCATACAGATATTTCTTCACCACAAAATATCCAGCAGGATTAATATGAACGGCGTGCCACTGTCACATATACTATTTGTAAGCACAGCCCTATTTTTTATAGGGATGTATGGGCTGTTTACCAGGAGAAACATGATCAC
>JAYTOS010000190.1:0-8969 GCA_043747705.1 Bacteroidota bacterium | reverse complement strand
ATTAATTTCCTGTACCTGCCTCTTTACGTGCAGCTTCTTTCATTTTCTCATTGGCCGATATCAGGAACTGAACATTACGGTTTTGCATCCTGCCATCTTCTGTATCATTGCTATACTTGGGAGCTTCTTCACCATAACCTTTCTTTGAAAGCCTGGATGAACTGATGCCGTTACTGCTTAAATACGCACTAACCGCAGCTGCTCTGCGCTCAGACAGGCTTTGGTTATAACCGGTGGATCCTGTATTATCTGTATGCCCTTGTATTTCAATATTTGTATCCGGGTACTTAACAAGAATCGCATTCAGTTTATTAAGATTTGCTTTGGATTCAGCAGACAAATCAGAGCTGTTTATGCTAAACAATATCTTGTCACTGAATTCAACCACAATACCTTCTCCTACTCTTTCTACTTTCGCATTAGGGAGGTCTTTTTGAATATCAGCTGCCTGCTTATCCATTTTATGACCGATAATGGCACCGCCCACACCACCTACTGTTGCACCAATAATGGCACCCAAGCCCACATGGCCCGACAAACTTCCAATAGCACCGCCTACTGCTGCACCACCGGCAGTTCCGATAACTGCACCCTTTTGTGATTTATTCAGGCTTGAACAACTAAACAAAAGAAAAGCTAAAAAGAAAAATGAGAAAGTGATACTTGTAATTTTTTTCATAAAATATTTATTAAAGGATGGAGGTAAAAAAGTGCTTTTCATATTTAGAAAGCCACTTTCTGCCACTATTAATTGAATATACAAAGTTGGGATATTATGCCGGGTGTATTGTTACAGAATACATAGCATATATTACAATATTCACAGATTAAGGGTAGATAACATAGGATGGTTGGCATGTTACGCTCAAATAATAATGATACCAAAGGTTTAATAGCACTGCAACTGATGGTTTAGAGCATCATTTTAACCACCATTTCTTTCATTAAACCGGCATCAGAGGTGTTGCCGTCATGTACACCTACACTGCGTAAATTGTATTGATGGAGTAACATGAGTATTTTTTCTACCCCGCTGTAATCGTATTTTCTCGCGGCCCCCATATAGTCTTTTACAAAATATGGGTTTACCCCCAGTGCAGAAGCAACACTTTTTTCGTCGGGGTTCTGAACACCATACAGCATGAATACCTTACTAAAAAAATTATACAGTGCAGGCAGGATCATTTGTATAGGAGCGGCTTTCGGATTAGCCTCGAAGTATTGTATGATACGGATGGTTTTCGACAGTTCTTTTTTCGCAATAGCATCCTGCAGTTCAAATACATTGAACTCTTTACTTACGCCAATGTAATTCTCAATATCATCTTCCGTAATGTTTTTGCGGGCTCCCAGGTTTACGGCCAATTTCTCAATCTCGTTCTGAATTCGGCTCAGGTCGTTTCCAATATGGTCTACCAGTAAAAACAGGGCTTTTTGTGATATGGCCAGTCCATGCTGCTGCACCATCTGGTTGGCCCATTCGGGAAGCTGGCTGTCGTACATTTTTTTGGTAGACAGCATTTCGGCTTTCTGTTTCAGCAGTTTGGCCAGTTTGGAACGGCCATCTACCTTCTTCTCCTTATAACTTATCACGAATATAGTGGAGGCCAAAGGGTTGTCCACATACCCTTCCAGCTTTTCAATATCACGCATTTGTTGCGCCTCTTTAAGCAAAACCACCTGCCGCCCTGCAAACATGGGATAACGCATACAGGCATTAACCACTGCCGCCCAGTCTGCATCTTTCCCATAAAAAATAGTGAGGTTAAAGGCCGCTTCACTTTCAGAAAGAATATGGTGTTCTGCATAATTAACTACCTGGTCAATAAAAAAAGGCTCATCCCCCTCTAACCAGTAGATGGGTTTATACGAACCTTTTTTCCATTCATTGATGATTTTTTCTGCCGACATGGGTGCAAAGATGTAGCACGAACCATAAAACACGAAAAATTGCGTATGAAAGTTGTAAACATCCGTTGAATAAAAAGTACCCGATATTCATACTGCAACCTTACACTATACTAATTTTATCCTCCAACAGCAAAGGCAGGTTCTTAAAACGGAGAATTACATTGGCCGTAACCACCACATCCCGCTGGCAGTAGTCTACTATGCGTTGCAGGTTGTTTTCTTTATAATATACATCCTGCACCATGCTGCCGTCTATATCCGATTTTGAAGTAGGGATACCGAGTACATTAGCCAGCAAATGGAGGGAAATATAATTTTTATTATCGCCAAACTTCCACCAGTTGAGGGTATCAAACATTTTCACCTCCCAGGGCTTTTTATCGTGCAATTGCAAGTATTCGGGCAATGCAAGGTGATTGATCAATAACCTGCGGCAGATATAAGGGATATCAAATTCCTTAATATTATGCCCGCCAAACTGAAAACCCCGGTTATGCTGGTACATTTTATTGCATAAATCAGTAAAAATACGTAGTATTTCTACCTCATCATTTCCAGAGATACTCTTCATTTTAAGGCATAGCTGCTTATCCTCATTTTCATAAAAAAAAGCGGTGGAAATACAAATGATCTTACCAAATTCAGCTAATATGCCCGCTTTTTTTCTATATCTTTCTTCAGCCGTTATATCTTCTGGCACGGTTTTCGCAATTTTATCCAAAAAAAGGCCCTGCCAGCCAGGATCCATACCAGCAAAGGACGGGAACTGTGGAACCGTTTCTATATCGAGCAATAAAAGTTCTGTAATCATATTATAAATTGTACCATTTTTTTAACCGATAAAAATCCTACACTATGAGTTATACTGAAACTTCGAGAACAGGGACAAACAACCCTTATCCTCAACAAAAAGACAACCGTAAACTAATATACGGTATTCTCATCGCTGCGCTTATTGGTACCTGGGGTTACATCATTTATGATAAGAGCCAGTCCAGGGAAACTGTAGCACAGCTTAAAACCAAGATTGTTAATGTTGATAGTGCACGTAATGCCATTCAACAGGAGTTTATGACCGTTTCGGCCAAGGCAGATTCGTTAACGGAGAACAATATCCAGTTAAAGGGTAACCTGGCTGATAAAAATTCCGCTATCCAGAAGCTGAAAAGCAATATCGGTGGTATCCTCAAAAAGAAAAATGCCACAGACAGTGAATTAGCACATGCCAAACAGATGATTGGTGAACTTAATGGAAAAGTGGATGGTTTATTTGCCGAAATAAACAAATTAAAAGGCGAAAACCAGCAATTAACTTCCAGCAACCAGCAGTTGAGTACTGAAAAGACACAACTGACCACTGATAAACAAAATCTTGAGCAGAACCTGAGTTCTACAAAAACCGAAAAGAAACAACTGGAAGAAAAAGTTGATGTGGCTTCTACCCTGCATGCTTCCTCAATTGGTATTGCAGCCATTAAAGTAAGTAATGGTGGAAAAGAAAAAGAAACCTCTACGGCCAAAAGGGCTAACCTGATGCGTATATCATTTAACCTGGATGAGAACAGGGTAACGCCTACAGGCACGAAAGACATTTATGTGATCGTAACCCGGCCCGATGGTAAAGTGATCACAGAAGGCGGTTCATTTACTGCACGTGAAGAAGGTGATAAATCTTTTACCAGTAAAGTAAGTGTAAATTATGAGCAAGGCAAACAAATACCGGTGAACTTCGATTGGAGGCAATCCGAAAAATACCAGGAAGGTGACTATAAAATCGAGATTTATAACAATGGATTTAAAATAGGACAGGGTGTAAAAACATTAAAGAAAGGCGGATTATTCAGCTAATAAACCCGGTTTTATTTTTTAAAAGAAGCAGTCATTAGTGTGACTGCTTTTTTTATATGCTACTTAACGAATACGTGAATACATAAAATAAAGAATTAAATTTACCTTCCAACTTTATATAAGAAGCAAGAAGCAAGAAGCAAGAAGCAAGAGTCAAGAATCTAGTATCCAATATCTATCATCCAGCATCCAGAAATCGTTAATCCTAAATCTACACAGCATGCTACCCCAATGGCTTAACTGGAGAATCATTCTAATCGGCATAGCCATCATTCTGGTAAGTGGCACTATTTTTTATTCTCAATATGTATCCGGTAAAATTGCAAGGGAAGAAAGAAAAAATGTAGAAGCATGGGTGGAAGCACAACGCACCATCCTCAACTCATCAGATAGTGCCAGTATCAACCTGGCTACCAAAATTTCTACAGAGAATAACCAGATACCCATTATTGAGACCAATGAAAAAGACAGTATCACCGGCAATTACCTAAACCTGGATACTATAAAAGTAAAATCCGAAAAAACATACCTGATCAACAGGCTGGCTGATTTTAAAAGATATAACCATAAGCCTATCACTTTAGTTCTAAAAGAAAAACCTTACACAGCCAACCGCTATTATTATGGCGAAAGCCAGTTGCTAAAAGAAGTAAAGCTTTACCCTATCGTGCAATTGATTATAGTGGCACTCTTTATTACGATTGCCATTATTGCCTTACAAACATCTTACCGCAGTGCTCAAAACCAGTTATGGGCTTCTATGGCCAAGGAAACAGCTCACCAGTTAGGTACCCCGGTATCAAGTTTACAAGGCTGGTTGGAAATTTTAAAAGAAGAGGAAGTCAATGCGGCCATAGTGCCTGAAATTGCCAAAGATGTAAACCGTTTATTGCTAATAACCGATAGGTTTGGCAAAATCGGAAGCGAGCCGCAATTGGAATGGAGAAAGCCCGCCGAGCAGATCCACTTTATGCTGGACTATATGAAGAAAAGAACCGGCGGCCAGGTAAATTTTATTTTTGACGATACGAACCTGAAAAATATTGCTACTTTACTTTCTCCCCCATTATTCGATTGGGTATTGGAAAACCTGATCAAAAATGCATTAGATGCGATAGAAGGTAACGGCACCATCAGCATTACAACATCTATTACAACAGAAGAAATATTGATA
The DNA here is from genome assembly GCA_043747705.1 of Bacteroidota bacterium. GTDB lineage: Bacteria > Bacteroidota > Bacteroidia > Chitinophagales > Chitinophagaceae > Sediminibacterium. The sequence goes on along the minus strand of JAYTOS010000190.1, from coordinate 4,036 downwards.
GACATTACAGATACCGGCAAAGGCATTGCAAAAAATCATATAAATAATGTTTTTAAGCCCGGTTTTACAACAAAAAAACGTGGATGGGGATTAGGGCTTTCGCTCAGTAAGCGGATTATTGAGCAGTATCACAAAGGAAAACTCTTTGTAAAATGGAGTGAGCAGGGTAAGGGTACTACTTTCAGAATTATTCTGCCTCTTCAGGCATTGCCGCTGGCTGGTTCGCTGTAAGGCCGCCAAAACAACTCATCGCAGCATACCATTGATGCAAAGATTGTGTTGTGGCAGATTCTACATACAGGTTTACCTCACTGCATAAGCTTAACAATTCCGTTTCAGTACCGGCCATGTCTGCATTTCCGGCAGATTCGCCGATCCGCCGGAAACAACTGTGCATCCTTGATAATTTCTCATCTGATAAATGATCAAAAGCATGTTGTTGCATTAATTGTCCCGTTGCATTCACCAGTAATTCGTACGATGTCGTTTTCATATCCGATGTTTTATATTAGCAATTACGTTATAAGACAACAAAAAGTTGCAAAATGTTTATTAGGAAATTGTTAACGGACGAATAAGGTGGATAAGATGGGGATACCCAACCATAAACCGTCGGTTACCTTTTCAGCTGCAAGTAGATTTTATATTTTAATAAGCAGCCTACCCAGTTTTTGATGATTATCAATGATGAGATAAATGATAATGCTCAGTATGGCTGCAAAAAAACACCAGACAGACAAGATATGGGACTGGTAAAATAAAGCAGAAAAAAGAAGTGAGGCAGTAAAGCAGAAACCCAATAACCACATACGTTTGATACTTGATATAAAACAGGGTACAATAGTTACCAAGCCATAAACAATATCGGTAACCATTACGTAAGTCCGGGGGTATTCAAAAAGATACTGAATATGGTGCCCGCTTACTTCTGCGCTAACCGGCTTTAACAGCATGTAATACACTTCACTACCCGACAATATAATGGCTACACAAAAAAGTACAGCTAATATTTTTTTCCGCGCAGCGCGATTTTCCATTAGCCATGCAGATAAGGTTATCCAGAATGGCCATACAATATGGGCAAAAACCATAAACACATGTATGGGTATAGATTGCCAACGGGCATATTCAGGATTTTGCAATGTTATCCATACAAAACCTTCACTGATCTGTTGAATAGCAAATAAAACGGGAATAAAGGCGAACACCAGGTGTGAGGGTTTACGAGTAATTTTCAGTGTAACCACACCCATGGCAGCAAGTACTATTCCCGAACCAAAACTGGCAGCTTCTGAAAAACACATATTCTATCTTTTATGAATGATCAGCTTTGGCTGAAATTTCTACTTTTGCGCTACTGATGATGAGATGGCCATAATAAACGCTACAAATGAAATAAACATTTTTTTCAACATTTATTTTAGCCTTAAACAGACATGAAAAAAAATTACAAGCTAACCGGTAAACTTCCCCTGTGTACCTCTTAATCCCCTGAAATTCTGTGTTGAAAATAATTGCTAAAGCTTCTGTGCTGTTTTTAAACACAGTGTTTCAGGGGATTAAGAGGTACACAGAGAATTATTTAAGTACAATAGCACTCAATGCGGGTAAGTGTACTTTTAATTTATAACATTTAGAATCCTTATCAACTAATTCTGCGGTGATGGATGGATTATATACATCACCCGTTCCCCAGAATTCTTTACTGTCGCTGTTAAATACTTCTGCCCATTTGCCTTTGCCGTGTACATATATTTCCCAGTTATGCCTCACCGTTGGTGTTACATTCAATATGATCAGCATATCATTTTTTTCTTTCTTGCCTTTCCGGGCATATACCAGTACCGATTCGCTGCGGTGGTTCAGGTCAACCCATTCAAACCCGCCGGGTTCAAATTGTTTTTCATACAAGGCAGGTTCTGAGCGGTAGAGCGCATTCAGTTTTTTAATACACTCCTTCATACCAATATGGCCAGGGAATTGTAATAATTCCCACTGCAATTCGCTTTTATAGTTCCATTCGTTTGTTGCCGCAAATTCATCACCCATAAATAAAAGTTTGGCACCGGGGTGTGTAAACATATAGGTGTATAATATGCGCAGGTTGGCAAATTTCTGCCATTCATCTCCGGGCATTTTATAAAGCATGGGACTTTTGCCATGTACCACTTCATCATGACTTAAAGGCAGCATGAAATTTTCATCATAGAAATACATCATACTGAATGAAAACTTATCCTGGTGGAACTGGCGGAAAAGTGGGTCCATTTTAAAATAGTCCAGTGTATCATGCATCCAGCCCATCATCCATTTCATGCCAAAGCCCAATCCATCTTCGAAAGTGGGTTTACTTATCTTGGGCCAATCGGTAGCTTCTTCTGCAATGGTTTGAATATCCGGGAAATCGCGGTAAAGGGTTTCATTAAGGTCTTTAATAAAAGCAATGGCTTCTAAATTTCCATTTCCGCCATATTCATTCGGCTCCCATTGGCTGGCGTTACGGCTATAATCCAGACGGAGCATTGAACTTACGGCATCTACACGAATCCCGTCAGTATGAAACTGGTCGCACCAGAAACGTGCACTGCTAATAAGAAACGATTTTACTTCGCCTCTTTTATAATTAAATATATAAGAGTTCCAGTCGGGATGATAGCCTTTGCGCATATCTGCATACTCATAAGTATGCGTTCCATCAAACATAAATAATCCATGTGCATCGTACGGAAAATGCGAAGGAACCCAATCTAAAATCACGCCAATGCCTGCCTGGTGAAAAGCGTCTACCATCGCCGCATATTCCTGTGGTGTACCAAAACGCGAAGTAGGTGCAAAATAACCGGTGCCCTGGTAGCCCCAACTGCCATCGAATGGATGCTCCATTACCGGCATGAATTCTACATGCGTAAAACCCATTTCTTTTACATAAGGAACCAGTCGCTCAGTAATCTGTTGATAAGTGTTATAAACTTCTTCGTCATTTTTATCGGGCCGCATCCAACTGGCCAGGTGCACCTCATAAACAGAATAGGGTGAGGTAATGGCATTATGTTTTTTTCTGGTTGCCATCCATTCTGCATCTTTCCATTCATATTTAGTTTGCCAGGTGATGGAAGCGGTATGTGGTCTTTTTTCCCAGAAATGTGCAAAGGGATCGCCTTTGTCTAATTTAATCCCTTTGTATCCATGAATATGGTATTTATATACTTCACCGGCCTGCAGCTTCGGAATAAATCCTTCCCATATTCCTGAATTATCCTGACGCACTTTTAGTGGATGCGATTCTTTATTCCATTCATTAAAATAGCCTACCACTGCAACGAATGTGGCGTTAGGAGCCCAAACAGCGAAGTAGGTTCCGGAAGTATTGAGCACTTCCAATTGTTTATTACCGAAAAATTTATACAGGGTGTAATGGGTGCCTTTTTGAAAATTTTTGACATCTTCATCAGCAAACAGTGAATAATTCCATACACGTTGTTCAGTATCTACAAAATGTAGTTCTTCATACTTTTTTACTGCACCCTTTCCAACCTTTTCTGTTTGTGCAGCTCTTTTAGTGATAGTATTTTTTCCCGAAGATTCTTCTTTGTTTTCATCAATCTCTAAAGACATAACCCAATGATTTTCAAATTATAAAAATCTTTAACATAAAATTGTAACTAACAATTTAGTTTTACTGATACAATTTATGGATTTTACCCTCAATTGCATCCTTTACCAAACCAGCTGCTTACTAATGAAGAAAATTACCTTATTCCTGGCAATGCTCGGCGTACTTGCCTTTTCATCAAGCCAGGCACAACAACCTACTTTTAAAGGTAGTGTAACCGATACGATGCTCAAGCAAAATCTTGAGCATGCTTTAATTACACTTTTAAGGGTTAAAGATTCTACTTTATACAGGTTTACCCGGACGGATGCACAGGGTAATTTTGAAATTAAAAACCTTAGCCCCGGAAAATTTAAAGTGGTTGTAACCTATCCCGCCTATGCAGATTATGTGGATGATATTACTGTAACAGATAAGCCTTTG
>JAYTOS010000189.1:0-1260 GCA_043747705.1 Bacteroidota bacterium | reverse complement strand
TGTTTCTTTTAGATTATTGTATTGCTTTTTTGCCGAAGCATCTGCCATATACAGCGCCTTTGAAATATTTTTTTCTATCACTTTATCATCCGGGTCAAGTGTGAAGAAGTAGATATAAAATAAACTGATGTGGCTCTTAGCTTCAACTAAAACGTTGTCTTTTCTTTTAGAGGCAAAGGCTTCCATGGCTTGATCACCAGCCAGTATGTATATTTTATCCTGTACCCTTGCAGACAATTCGTAACTTTTATACAACACAAAACCGCATAGTAAAAAGCAACCTGCTACAACAAGAAATGTGAATATTTTAATGTGCCTGAATGCCGAATCAATATTTTTTGTTTCTTTAAACATAGCTTAAGATTTTCCTGATAATTTATCCTGCATGTACCCATTTGATTTATTGCCACCATCTTCATTAAAATAGCCGCCGCTTACTCCATTGGAAGCCATACTGCCAGATGTATTTGACTTGGCATTGCCAAATGAATCAGCAACCATATCCACACCAGAAGAAGCAGTGTTTACAATACTTCTGGAACTACTTGAAGTAAGACTTGTGACTTTATAAAGGAGAGTATTGCCGCCACCAGCATGAACAATATAATTTGCCACACTTGGTACAGTAAAGTATCCAACAATACCGATAATCATAAAAATGAGATAAGTTGTATCGGCTGGAGAAAAGAAACTATCGCCATAATCCTGCACCTGGGCAATATCTACCTTCAGCATATTTTCCTGAATCTTACCAATGATGCTTCCGAAGATATTAGAAACCGGCAGCCAAAGAAAGATATTGATGTACCGGGCTATCCAAACAGTTAGTGTATGTTGGAAACCGTCAAAGACTGCAATGCCAAAAACAAGCGGCCCTAATATGGCCAGCACAATTAAATAAAACGTTCGGATAGTATTGATGCAGAGTGATGCTGCTTCAAACAAAACCCTCAACACTTCACTCATCCATTGTTTAATGGAATTGCGAAAGTTGTAGGAAGCTTTGGCCATAGCAAATCGAATATCATTTCCTACGCTAGCAAAGAACCCTTCATCGGAAGGAGCATCATCAGGATGGGTATATTTATACCATTTGTCCCTATCGCCACTACCTGTTTCCCCCACATACATTTTCCATACATCAGTTTTTTTGATAGCTTCTTCTTTCTTCTGTAATAAAACTTCAATGGCTTTATTAGAATCAGTTACCATCGCCGCCGTTCCGGTAACTGTTGGATTCATAACACCATTAATCATTGC
>JAYTOS010000188.1:0-1705 GCA_043747705.1 Bacteroidota bacterium | reverse complement strand
AAAGCCATTGAAGAAGGAGCCAGCACATTGGTAATTGCTATGAGCTACGGCGAACGGGGCGAAAGTGGTGAGTTATGGAAAGAAGATCCAAAGCGTTCTGAAGAAAGTGTAAAAACTATTCGCAAAGAACAGGCGCAGAAAGCGGCTGATATCATTGGTACACCGATTCAATTTTTAGATTGGGGCGATTACCCGATGTTACTTACTGATGAAAGAATAAAACAACTCACCGCGATCATTGGCGATTTTGAACCCACTGTTATCTTAACTCATAGCGAAAAAGACCCATTCAATCCCGACCATCCATTAGCATTTCAGGCAATGCAACGGGCAAGGTTATTATCATCAGGCGCTGGAGTACCCAGTGCCTTTAAAAATATTGACCCGCCAGCATGGTACTCATTTGAACCTCACCAGCCGGAACTCTGCGGTTTTACACCAGATACCTTTATTGATATTAGTTCTGTAATGGATAAAAAATTAGCAGCGATGAATTGTATGGGCGCACAAAACTATTTGAAAGATTATTATGCGGAATTGGCCGGCAGAAGAGCAAATCATGCAAGAAGGATTTCTGGTAAAAAGGAAGTAAAATTTGCCGAAGCACATCAAAGTATGGTACCAAGGGTTGTGTCAAGTATATTCTGAAAATCCTTATCATAAGCAGCAATAAGTCTTTTTTATGGATACAATACAACAACTCAGTCAGTTTTCTGCCGCAACTGTTCATGAAGCATTGGGAAAATATGGCAACCTGCCAGCGGCTATAAAACCTATCAGTTCAAGTATGAAATTGTGTGGTCCCGCTTATACCGTTAAAACAATGCCAAGAGATAACGTTTTGCTTCATCGGGCCTATGCTTATGCAAAAACGGGAGATGTAATTATCGCCAATTGTTCCGGATTTTATGAAGCCGGTTACTGGGGCGACCTGATGAGCCTTGGCGCCAAAACAAAAGGCATCAATGGTTTGGTAATTGATGGCTGCGTAAGAGATGCGGACGATATTGAAGCAATGGGTTTCCCTGTGTTTAGCCGTGGGCTCTGCATTCATGGAACTTCCAATCATGGCGATGGTTTTTTAAATGAGCCAATCGTAATTGGCGATGTGCTAATTAATCCTGGTGATATTATTATTGGAGACAGGGACGGTGTTGTGGTAGTGCCGCAAAACAGGATAACAGAAGCCATAGAAAAGTCTGCCGCAAGAGAAGCAAAAGAGGAGAACGTACGAAGGCAATTAAGGGAAGGTAAAACTTCATTACAGATTTATGGTTGGGACAAACAATTTGGATATTAAAATTAGAAACATGCATATTGCCATACTGGGTTTAGGGGAAGCAGGGAGTATTTTTGCAAATGATTTATCTGCCATGGGTATCACTGTTTCAGGATGGGATCCATTGCCAAAAAGAAGTTTGCATAAAAATATACATTTTGCTGAAAGCAATGCCGATGCTGTAAAAGATGCTGACATAATTTTTAGTGTAAATCTTTCCTCAGTATCAGAAGCAATTGCAAAAGAATTATTGCCTGTAATAAATCCCGGTAAAATTTATGCAGAAATGAACACCTCATCACCGCAAAAAAAAATAGCAGTGTACGATATATTAAAATCATCGGGTGTTCAATATGTTGATCTCGCAATAATGGCACCTGTTCCACCCAAAGGAATTAAAACACCATTTGTAGTTTCAGGGCCCGG
>JAYTOS010000187.1:0-4301 GCA_043747705.1 Bacteroidota bacterium | reverse complement strand
TTCCTTAATGGTAATAGGGTCTCCGATATGTTGTAATAAAATATCCCTGGCCTGGTAAATTCTTTCCCTGCCGCTTTCATCGGCAAGGAATTTACAGGCAAACCCTTCTTCTTTATCGTCTACCAAACACTCAAGGCTGTACAGTAACAGTTCATGCATTTTGGCATTTACAAATATATTCTCCAGAGAACCTGAATAACTATGGTTAAGAAGGGAATCCAGCGTATTTCTTTTGCGGTTGCAAAGCGGGAACACTTTGGTAAACGCATGTGGATGTTTAAAAGCCAACACTTCATCTTTCCGGTTGTTCAGTTTTACATTGTGCACAAACTGATGCAGAAAAGAGGCTGTAAAATGAAAAGTAAATACATCTACTGTCTGGTGCTTACCGCTGCAATAATTGGTGGGCAGTTGATTGCATTGTGCACAACTTCTTTCCTCACAATAACGGTTACCGGCAATACAATACCTGAGTTCTAAATAATTTTCTGTTGGCTTTTTTGTGTTATAATGGTATACCATCATACCCGTATCTTCTGCTACCCAGGGGTGTTGGGCATAATAACGCCGGATATTGTATTGGATTGAGCCGGGAATCTGTTGCCCCTTCTCATACAATAAATCCATGCTGGGTTCAATCCCGCCACGGTGCGCTACTTTTAATATGTCCATTACCTGTACCATCCAACTGCAAATTTAATGTATAAACATCTAATTTTAAAGTTAAGGTTTGTTTTGGTGTCATAAATAAGTCATTTCGCGTTTTAAAAACAGTCGCTGATATGGGGAAAAATTGCCCTTTTCTTATCCTAAAAAACCCTTTATTTTCATTAACTTTGCCCACTTCTGAAAATTACTTAAAACACAGGACTGTTAAGCATTTATGACTCAAGAACAACAGAACAGTAACGATGCCCAGAACAAGAATTACGGGGCCGACAGCATACAGGTATTAGAAGGATTGGAAGCGGTACGAAAAAGGCCGGCTATGTATATCGGTGATATCGGTATCAAAGGGCTGCACCACCTCGTATATGAAGTAGTAGATAACTCAATAGATGAGGCCCTCGCCGGCTACTGTAAGAACATTACAGTAACCATACATGAGGACAATTCCATCAGTGTGCAGGATGATGGCCGGGGTATTCCTACTGCCATGCACACCAAAGAAAAACGAAGTGCGCTGGAAGTGGTCATGACCGTATTACACGCCGGTGGCAAATTTGATAAGAACACCTATAAAGTATCCGGCGGATTGCACGGCGTGGGTGTAAGTTGTGTGAATGCACTGAGTGCCAAATTGCTGGTGAACGTGCATCGTGAAGGGAAAATATTTGAGCAGGAATACCATATCGGCGTTCCGCAATACGCCGTTCGAGAAGCAGGTACCAGTACTAACACCGGCACCTACGTTCATTTCTGGCCCGATCTGACCATTTTTCAGGAATCGGTTTACAGAAGGGAAATTCTGGAAGGCCGCCTGCGCGAATTATCTTATCTGAACAGACGCATCAATATCATATTAACCGATATGCGCGAGAAGGATGATGCAGGCATTGTGTATTCAAAAAACTTTTATAGTGAAGGTGGTATCGTAGAATTTGTGGAAATGCTCGACAGGAATGGCAATCGCAACCCGCTTATCCCCGCTCCATTATATGTGGATGGGTATGATGAAGCTTCCAATATCGCAGTAGAGGTAGCCCTTACCTATAATGATGATTTTAAAGAACATATTTTCTCTTACGTAAACAATATCAACACCATTGAAGGCGGAACACACGTTACGGGTTTCAGACAGGCGTTAACAAGGGTGTTTAAAACCTATGGCGATAAGCAGGGTTTGTTTGAAAGGGCTAAAGTAATGATTGAAGGGGATGATTTCAGGGAAGGATTGAGTGCCATCATCTCTGTAAAAGTTCCTGAGCCGCAATTTGAAGGACAGACAAAAACAAAACTGGGTAACAGCGAAGTAAGTGGTATCGTTCAAACAACGGTTGCCCGTGCATTGGAAGCCTATCTGGAAGAAAATCCAAGGGAAGCGAAGAATGTTATCTCCAAGATCATTTTAGCCGCCCAGGCAAGGGTTGCGGCTAAGAAAGCCCGTGATATGGTGCAACGCAAAACCGTTTTGAGCGGTGGCGGATTACCCGGTAAATTGTCTGATTGCAGTGAAAGAGACCCCGAAAAATGCGAATTATATTTAGTAGAAGGAGATTCGGCAGGTGGTACGGCCAAACAGGGCCGCGACAGGAGCTACCAGGCCATACTGCCATTGCGCGGTAAGATATTGAACGTAGAGAAAGCCATGGAGCACAAAATCTACGAGAACGAAGAAATCAGGAACATGTACACCGCATTGGGTGTAACCGTTGGCACACCCGATGATCCAAAAGCTTTGAATACCGCAAAACTGCGCTACCACAAGCTTATCATCATGACCGATGCCGATGTGGATGGATCGCATATTGCCACTTTGATATTGACTTTTATCTTCCGTTATATGAAAGAATTGGTGGAACAGGGCTGTGTTTACATTGCCCAGCCCCCTTTATACCTGGTAAAAAAGGGTAAGGAACAGGCTTATGCCTATACAGAAGAGCAAAGAAAAGCCTGGATCGAGAAATTAGGCGGTGGCAAGGATGACAGCGTAACCACACAGCGATATAAAGGTTTGGGTGAGATGAATGCCGACCAATTATGGGAAACCACCATGGATCCGGCCCGAAGGACCCTGAAACAGGTAACCATAGAAAGTGCCGCAGAAGCCGACCGCATCTTCAGTATGCTGATGGGCGATGACGTGGCCCCGCGCCGTGAGTTCATAGAAACCCATGCCAAATATGCCAGGATTGATGTGTAACATCGGGGGCAAACAATAGATGATAAGTCCAAAGATCATAGAAAGAGCCGGCAGAAAATGCCGGTTTTTTCATGCATTGACTTGAAAGTCAGGAAGACCATGATCTATGGACCATGGACCTTCTCAGACGTAGAAATTTCACTTTCCTGAAAAAAATTGGTAGATTGTGCCTTATAACCCATTGTTCATCTACTAACTTTTAAATTCTAACAACATGGACACTTCAAAAATGATTAAAGCATATTGCCTGAAAACAAAGGAAAAGAATGTTCCCATGCAGGATGCCGTGATTACCAAAACTGCCAAAGGTGGCTATATGGCCGGCGGTCATGATGGTAAAGGAAATAAAATGGCTGCTATTATGAGCGAAGCCAAAGCTTTACAGGCGATCGCAGATGGTGTTGCGAAAAAAGGATTCTAGCCGCATAAGAACAAGAGATTAGATCCGGCCTGATAAAGGCCGGATTTTTTATGCCTGGTATTGAAGATGCCAATCCCATATTATTTTGCGCGGAGCTATATCTGTGACGAAAATTCACGTAATAATCCCTGTAACTTATACCTAATATAAGCCCAATCAGATTTATTAACTTTGGAAAAAGGCGTTACCATGATCATCCGCATACCATTACGTTTTGAAGGAAGTAAAGGAGAAAAAAATCTTTATGCATTATTTGATAGTGGCGCAAATTATTCTTGTATAAATGAAACAGTGGTGGAAGATTTAGAAATGCTCACATCTATTCATACCCCTATGAGATTAGCCACTGCGAGCGATACTGTTTACATGGAAATTACAAGCCGTACAACACTGGATTTTTATCATGAGGAAATTCGGTTAAGTGATGAATTTTTGGTAGTGCCCGGACTTAGTGAAGAGGTGATTATTGGGGCCAATACCATGCAGAAATGGCGCCTGAAATTAGATTTTGAACATGATACGGTAATCGTTGATCCAAGGGTAGCCAAATTAATACTCATTAACCTGATCAGCAAGAGCTGATTTATTGCAAACCCACCACTTCCTTATGCATCTGTTTCAAAAACCTATGCATGGCTTCCATTTCCTTCACATCGTCTACAATTAAAAGGAACATCCTTCCTGTTTGTTTGAGGCGCGCTTTATTGGTGCCGGTTTGCAGGTACGCCAACACTTTTTTAAATAATTGGGATTCGAAGTAAGGGGAATCAGGGCGGTTGATAAAATAACAGCGCAGGATATCATCCTTCAATGTCATTTTTTCAAATCCAAGTTGTACAGCCAGCCAGCGGCACCTGACGGTCGTAAATAAATCCTCTACCTGTGGTGGAATCGAGCCAAACCTGTCAAGCATTTCTTTGTGAAAATCGAGCAATTCATCTTCTTTCTCACAATTATCCAGGCGGGTATATAAAGACAAACGTTCCGTAATACTTTCTACATAACTATCCGGAATCA
>JAYTOS010000186.1:0-2065 GCA_043747705.1 Bacteroidota bacterium | reverse complement strand
CATATATATTTCGGATCAGGGTGTTAATGTAATCAGAAAAGTTACACCGGCAGGTATCATAAGTACAATTGCAGGTACAGGTAGTTTTGGATTTTCAGGTGATGGCGGTCCGGCTTTACTTGCTCATTTTTCTGGTGCGGGCGGAATGGCTATTGATAATTCCGGGAATCTGTATGTTGCAGACTTTGGCAATCAACGAATAAGAAAAATAAACAGTTCAGGCATTATCACTACGGTTGCGGGCAGCTCTTCAGTTTTTTTAGGAGATGGTGGGCCTGCTACACAGGCAAGCCTATCTTCACCAACTGGTGTATGTGTAGATAATCTTGGTAATTTTTACATTGCAGACATGGGCAACAGTAGAATTAGAAAAGTCGATGCGTCAGGAATAATAACAACATTTGCGGGACAATCCATAGGTTATTCAGGGAATGGGGGTCCGGCTATAAATGCTAGTCTAAAATATCCGTTTTTTGTGTACAGCGATAATTCTGGCAACATTTTTATATCTGATACGGGAAATGGTGCCCTTAGGGTGGTGAACTCAGCCGGAATAATAAATACTGTCGCAGGCACAGGAGTACCCGGCTATTCAGGTGATGGTGGTCCGGCTATTTTGGCTCAACTATCCTCACTGGGTGGGATAGCCATGGATAATGGCGGTAACATTTATATTCCAGGTGCGGCTGTAGTCAGAAAAATAGGATCCTGCCTGCTAAGCTCTATTTCACAACAGCCAGTGGATGCTGTTGTGTGTGCAGGCGGAACAACAAATTTTTCAGTTATTGGCAATTTAATTTCAAGCTATCAATGGCAAGTAAATACTGGCGCAGGCTGGAACCCTATAATTAATGGAGCCAATTATTCTGGCGCTACCACTAATGTGCTTACAATTACCAGTAGCCTAATCGGAATGAATAATTACCAATATCGCTGTTTGCTCACCAATAATTGTAGCAGTACTTTTTCATCAATTTCCACACTGCAGGTTTTAACAGCTGCTCCACCGGCTATTACTATTGCTGCATCTTCAACAACTATTTGTGCCGGCACACCGGTTACTTTTATATCTTCAGTTACCGGCGGAGGTTCAAGCCCGGTCTACCAATGGAAAAAAAATGGTTTGCCTTCAGGAAACGGAATCACTTATACAGATAATGCACTGAACAACGGTGATCAAATCTCTTGTAATATAATTTCTTCGAATAGTTGTGCTTTGATTAATTCAACTGTAAGTAATATGATTTCCATGACAGTAACTTCTTCAATTATACCATCTGTAAGCATAACCTCTGATGTAAACAATGTATGCCAGGGTACAACAATTAATTTTACAGCAGTGGCAGTAAATGCGGGAATTGGTTCGATATTTCAATGGAAAAAAAATAGTGTTATTGTCGGATCTTCCTTGAATATGTACCAGGATAATAATTTAAATAATAATGACCTGATTTCTTGCAGCATATCTGCTTCCCTATCCTGCGCAAGTCCTTCGGTTGTAAATTCAAACGTAATTCACGTGTTGGTTCAACCTTTAATAACTCCAACAATATCTATAAGCACAAATACAAATACAGTCTGTCGTAATTCTGTTGTTGCTTTTACAGTTGCAGTTCAATACGGCGGAACATCCCCTGTTTATCAATGGGCAAAAAATGCTCTTCCTGTAGGCAACAACTCTAATGTTTATACATACAACAATCCCCTAAGCGGAGATGTTATAAGCTGTATGATGACATCGAATAATTCCTGCATTGCATTCCCCTCAGTAATGAGCAATCCAATTGCAATTTCCGTTGTAAATAACCCCGTCACCTTAGATAAAACTTCGGTTATATGTGAAGGTTCAACAAGGGTCTTGGAGGCTGGTAATTATCAATCATACGTATGGAATGACGGGTCAGTTAATCACGCTTTAAATGCAAGCGGTACAGGCAATTTCTATGTCACAGTAAAAGATACTTACGGTTGTATATGGTCGGATACAAGCAAGATCACTACTCTTTTGGCTAAACCTGTAAACTTTTTACCGGCTGATACCTCAATATGTTCTTATGGTGCAATT
>JAYTOS010000185.1:0-3007 GCA_043747705.1 Bacteroidota bacterium | reverse complement strand
AAAAACGGTCGCTTCTGTACTAAGGTTTGGTTCTGTGAGATAGTTTTGCAATAGTGTTTGGCTATAATAAAGATTGAGTTTTTATATGATAAACGATATTCAAATATCCAAAAATTACCTCAGTATAAGGTAATGGATTAGCAAGCTTACATGCAGATGTTAGGTTTGCTAATCCAGCCTTACCTGATAGGTATTCTAACGAATTGTTTACACCTCAAGTCTCTTCCTAATAAAAAATGGTTAAAGGATTTTTCTTCCTCTAACCATTTTTAGTTTGATAATATAATTATCCCAATGCTTTGTTCATTGCGGAAGAGCCTGCACTTTGGTGGTAAGTACCATTTGATGCGGCTCTCAGGTCATTAACCAGCCCATGGGTAATTCCACCAGCCACATAAGCAATCCAATACCAAAGTGTTTCACCCCCATTAATGCCCGAAGCTTCTTCAAAAGATAACTCTTGTAAAGCGGAACTGAATTTTTGTAGTTTCATGTGTTTAATTTTTTTAATGAAAAATTGATTTTAATGATCTGACCAAATTTGGTATGTTATCACATAACCAAATAGTTGCAATAATAATTGCAATAAATCCCGCGACCTCGATTGGACGCATTTTTTTGATTTTTTCTTTTAATTTCATTCCGTCAGTTTTTGTGCCGGGGTTTTCCATTCCATCCATCGGCAAACCCCTGCCTGATATCGCCAAAATTATTGAATGCAGAAATAATCAGCCCAATAGCAAATGCAGCAGGTAACCACCAGGCACCTCCTTCAATACTGTTACTTTCAGACTCGGTTATGGGTGTTAACCCCATCTTGTTTAACTCTAACGTTTTCATAAAATTTATTTTGATCTGTCCTCCTCATCTTCGCAGAATGCATGGGTATCGGAAGAATGATAATTGCCCATTTACCATTGGCCAAATGATGCACTAAAATTCCAGCAGATAAATTCATTGACCAAGAAAATGTATCATAACAATGTTAGTAAAACAGACAATTATCTATGGGGGAAAATTACCGTTTAAATACGGGGTGGGTTAGCGTGTTAACACCCTTTTTTGTGTGTAAGAAAGCTGTTATTATTGTGCCGGAAGCAGTATCAATACTCATTCAAACTTACCCATGTATCAACAAAGCCAGGAAAGAATCCGCATTGCCAGAAATATAAAACTCATCAGAGAAATACGCAATTTCGATCAACGCTATGTGGCATCCGAATTGCAGGTAGCTCGCTCCACGCTTTCTACCTGGGAAAACGGACTCACCGAAGTGAAGATTGAAAACCTTATCAGGTTGGCAGAAATACTGGGACTTGATAATTACCGGCAGATCATAGACTTTGACCCGGATCAGTTATTCAAAAAAAAATCAGAATGGTACTGAAGTATACAACGGTACGGAATTATTGTAAAACAGCCATAGCTGCCAGTTTATCTTTTTGCAACTGCTGCTTCAGCTCATCCAATCCATTAAACTTTACTTCCCCGCGCAGATAATGCTGCACATGCACTTGCAATGTTTGGCCATATAGATCTTCATCAAAATCAAAAATATTTACTTCTATCACCCTTTTTTTCCCATCAACGGTTGGGCGCACACCAATATTCATCATCCCTGATAAATTCACGATTGTCGATTCACGATTCACCACTCTAACCGCATACACCCCATTACCAGGAATTAATTTTTCTTCACTGGCAATATGCAGGTTGGCTGTGGGGTATCCGATAGTGCGGCCCAGTTTATTACCCTCTATTACCGTGCCCTCAAAAAAATAAGAGTACCCTAAAAACTGGTTGGCGGTAGCCACATCATTTTCAATCAATGAATGACGGATTTTTGTAGAGCTGATCACTATTTCATTTAACAACTGCTGAGAAATCTCTTTCACTTCAAAACCCAATGCGTGGCCGTATTGTTCCATTGACTGATAATTTCCTTCGCGGCCCTTCCCAAAACGGTGGTCGTAACCGATGATCACCGTATGGGGTTTGAAATATTTGTAGAGAAAATCCTTTACATATTGTTCGGCCGTTTGATTGGCAAAAACATGATCGAACGGAACAACCACCAGGTGATCAATGCCCGCGGCATCCAGTAATGTAATTTTTTCGTTGAGTGTGTTGAGTAGTTTGATATCGCCCGGTACTGAGGATACAATCTTGCGGGGATGCGGATGAAAAGTAATAATCACTGTTTCCCCACCAATTCTTGCAGCTTCTTCTTTTAACTGTGCAAGTATTTGCCTGTGACCAAGGTGAACCCCGTCAAACGTACCAATGGTAATAACTGCCTTATGAAACTCCGGTAATGAGCCGGCCAATTCGCGATGTACCTTCATAACAGGCACAAAAGTAAGGGACTAAATTGGGAAATTGTCGATGGTCAGTGGTCTTTGATGCATGGTCATGACTTACATTTGCAACAATTCCAAAATTTCCCTCCCGCTGGGGCGGGACCAAAATTTAAAAATGTCTCTATACGCGCAACGGGGTGTCTCGGCCCAGAAAGAAGAAGTTCATGCCGCTATCCAGAAATTAGACCAGGGATTATATCCGAATGCATTTTGTAAAATATACGCCGATCTTTTATGTGGCGATAAAGATTGGGTTAATATTATGCATGCCGATGGGGCAGGTACGAAAAGTATCCTTGCCTATCTCTATTGGAAAGAAACCGGCGATGCAACTGTTTGGGAAGGAATTGCGCAGGATGCCGTGGCGATGAATTTAGACGACCTGCTTTGTGTTGGTGTAACCGATAACTTCTTATTCTCTTCTACCATTGACCGGAATAAATTATTGATTTCAGGGGATGTATTGCAAGCCGTGATCAATGGCACACAGGCATTTTTTAATCAGTTAAAAACCTTCGGCGTAAATATCCATTACCTCGGAGGTGAAACAGCCGATGTGGGCGATGTGGTGCGTACCATTGCGGTTAATGGCACCATGACAGCCCGCTGGCCCAAATCGAAACTGGTTACGAATGATAAAATCGCCC
>JAYTOS010000184.1:0-14400 GCA_043747705.1 Bacteroidota bacterium | reverse complement strand
TTACAGAGAACCTGTTGATGCTGCAAAGTATTACAGGAAATTTCACCAGCTTATCTCTGCAACTTACTTATTACTGTGCAGCTATCAAATTTGGATTGGCCACTTTCATACTCTTGTATTTGCTCGTATCATTGCCGGTAACAATCAGAAAAAATAAAATCTAAGATGGAAAAGAACCCCTGGACAATTAATGAAGAAAAGCAGGTATACACCAATCCCTGGATAACCGTTACCGAATACGATGTAATCAACCCCGGAGGTGGGAAAGGCATTTATGGAAAAGTTCATTTTAAAAATATAGCAGTAGGGGTTATTATATTGGATGAAGACAGGAATACGTATCTGGTAGGACAATACCGGTTTCCCTTGAATGGTTATAGTTGGGAAATACCGGAAGGCGGGGCCCCCGAAGGAACAGACCCACTCGAAAATGCGAAACGTGAATTGCGGGAAGAAACAGGGTTAGTGGCAGCGAACTGGGTACTACTGTATAAAATGCATTTATCAAATTCTGTGAGTGATGAACTGGCAATCGTTTATTTGGCAACCGGATTAACCCGGCACGAAGCCTCACCGGAAGAGACGGAACAGCTGGTAGTGAAAAAAATACCGTTTGAAGAGGCCTATCAAATGGTGGAGAAAGGGTTGATTACCGATTCGATAAGTGTTGCCGCTATTATAAAAGTAAAACTCCTTTTCGCAGAAGGGAGATTGAAGTAATACATTTGCAAATGCCTGTAAAACAAACCTCCCTCATTATCGGCCGCCAACCATTGGTAGAAGCCCTTCAATCGGGAAAAGCGATTGATAAGATCCTGCTGCAAAAAAATACCACAGGTGATGTAATCAATACTATCCGACAATTATCCAGGGAAAAAAATGTGCCTATTCAGATAGTGCCTGTTGAAAAATTGAATGGAATGACCAAGGCCAGCCACCAGGGCGTATTGGCTATTGTGGCAAGGGTGCAATACATGGACCTGCAGCAGGTAATTGACCATGTAGTGTCGAATGGTGAACTTCCTTTGTTTCTTATGCTGGATGGCGTTACCGATGTACGGAATATCGGAGCTATTGCCCGTAGTGCCGTTTGTTGCGGGGCACAGGCCATCATTATTCCTGATAAAGGTGTAGGGGCTTTAAATGAAGAAGCTATGAAAAGCAGTGCCGGTGCGTTGGAGCAGATCCATATCTGCCGTGTAAACAGCTTATTAAAAGCGGTTGATACACTGCACCTTAACGGCATTAAAGTATTTACGAGTGAAATGCGGGCCGAAAAAAATGTATTTGACCTTCCTTTTACCGATCCCTGTTGTATTATTATGGGTGATGAAGGCAAAGGGGTACAGCCTTATTTAGCCAAAGCTGCAGATCATTTTTTCAAGATACCGATGGCGGCAGCATTTGATTCATTCAATGTATCTGTGGCAACCGGTATTATTTTGTATGAAGCAATGAAGCACCGCATGAATAAGTAGCAACAGCTGGATTAGATATTGGCTTAACTCACAATTCACGAGTCACGTTTACGTTTGATTAGCATTTTATTCGTATGAATAAACCACTCACCACTCACCACTCATCACTCACACTCATAGAGTGCCCCCGTGACGCTATGCAGGGATGGCCGCATTTCATTCCAACTGAACAGAAAATAAAATACCTGAATGCCTTATTAAAAGTAGGCTTTGATATAATTGATTTTGGCAGTTTTGTTTCGCCAAAAGCCATACCACAATTGGCAGATACGAAAGAAGTGATCGCAAAACTGGATATGATCAATTCCCAAACCAAACTATTGGCCATTGTAGCCAATGTGCGCGGCGCAGAAGAAGCAGTTGTGTATGATGTGATTAAATACCTTGGTTTCCCGTTTTCCATTTCTCCTTCTTTCCAAATACGGAATACCAACAGTACTATTGAAGAAGCGGTACAAAGGGTAGAATGCATTCAGGAATTGTGTATTAAAAATAATAAAGAACTGGTGCTGTACCTGAGCATGGGTTTCGGAAACCCTTATGGCGACCCTTACGAGGCAGATATATTATTACACTGGACGGATGAAATGGCGAAGAAAGAAATCCGGATTATATCATTGGCTGATACGGTTGGCCTGGCAACCCCGGAACAGATCAGTTTTGCTTTGCATACATTAATTCCTCAATATCCCGCTATCAGCATTGGCGTGCATCTCCATTCTGCGCCACACAACTGGCAAACGAAAGTAGATGCGGCATTGGCAGCAGGTTGCCACAGGTTCGATGGTGCATTAAAAGGTATTGGTGGCTGTCCCATGGCGCAGGATGAACTCGTGGGGAATATGGATTCTGAATTAATGATTACTTATTTTGAAGACAAGGGCTTATTGAAAGGATTGAATAAAAACGCATTACAGGAAAGCCTGGATATAGCCAGTCAAACATTTGTATAGTATGTTACTGAAACTAACTAAAAATAACAACAAACCGCATATCATCAAATACATCCGTGATAATGGAACCACCACATGGATGTATGGCGATGATTTTTTTGTACGACACGACCTGAGCCATTATGCCATAGAAAAGACCGTAGGCTATACAACAGCTTTTAACGGGATGATAAATAATGGGATGGATATTAAAGACTTCGAAGACAGGGAAAAAAGAAATGCCATGCACATTACCGATGAAGCCTGGTATGCCGAGAATATGGCCAATCTTTTTTTAATGGAAATGGCACAGGGGCAGCTGGATGATTTTAATGCTGTGCAGCAAGATACTTTTGCTTCTTTGCAAACTCAATTCTCTAAAATAACACTTGCAGGCGGGATGATAAACAGGATCCGCATCTGCCTGCTGGAACTTTTACAGAAATGGGAAGAACTCCCTACAGGTGAAACAATTGAACTACCGATAAGCGTATGAAATTTCATTTTGAATTTGATATTAAGAAACTGTCACAACCCATCAGGCACGGGCAGAAACTGCTGTTGATGGGCTCTTGCTTTACAGAAAATATAGGTGAGAAGCTGCGCAGGCATAAGTTCTCTGTAATGGAAAATCCGAATGGCATTTTATTTAATCCGGTAAGTGTGGCTGAGGCTTTAGCCATGTATGTAGATAATAAAAAGGTTACGGCATCTGATATTTTTCAACACAACCAAACCTGGCATAGCTGGAAACACCATAGTCGGTTTTCAGGTATTACTGCGGAAGAATGCGTACAAAAAATAAATACCTCAGCAACCAATGCGCATGCCTATTTGAAAACGGCGGATCAGTTGTTGATTACATTAGGCTCCGCCTGGATATATGCCCTAACCGAAGAAGCCGCGAATGGGAGTAAAGGATCGGTAGCGGCCAACAATCATAAAGCACCCGCCAACTGGTTTGCTAAACGATTGATGAGTGTAGCAGAAACACTGGATATACTGAGTACGATATTGCAAAAAATATGGCTGTTCAATCCGAACCTGCACATTATTTTCACCATCAGTCCTGTGCGCCATCTGCGGGAAGGGGTGATAGAAAATAACAGGAGTAAAGCGGTACTCATACAGGCGGTACATCAATTGGTAGAACAAAACGATCCCCTATACTATTTCCCCGCTTATGAACTGGTGATTGATGACCTGCGCGATTACCGTTTTTATGCGGAAGACCTGGTGCACCCTAATTACCATGCCACACAATATGTTTGGGAGAAATTTATTGCTGCCTGTATGACTGAAGAAACCAACCTGCTCATGAAACAGATTGCAGAGATTAACCTGGCTTTTCAGCACAAGCCATTTAATCCGCTAACGATGCAGCACCAGCAATTTTTAAAAAATTATTACCATAAGACTAACGCCCTGAAAGAAAAATATCCTTACCTGGATTTCGAAAACGAACGGGTTTATTTCGCCAATAACCAATAGGCTGTGCTTTTGCATGAAAATTAACGGCAAAGGTGAAATGTGCGGTTAACTGTAGAAGCGTTTAATGGATCCTGTCGCCCCTTAGTTCCAGGTCCTTCATTATACCTGTTTCATACACAAGCCATTCTTTCCACCTTTTCTTCACCAGTTTTTTATCAAGATAGGTTTCTGCCAGGTCAATGAATAACGTGTAATGCCCCGCTTCACTTTCCATAAAGCGACGGTAGAAATTACGCATGTATGCATCTGCCAGGCCCTCACTCAGTCTTTTAAAACGTTCGCAACTCCTCGCTTCTATCAAAGCCATCGTAAGTAAATGATCCAGTAACCTGTCGTCGGGGCTGCCCCCTTTTTTCTGAAACTCGATCAACTTATTTACATATTCATCTTTCCTTTGTTTACCAAGTTTTAGCCCTCTTTTCTTAAGTTCATTCAGCACCAGCCTGAAATGCCCCCATTCTTCTGCCACAATCGGTGCGAGTTCATATACTAACTTTTCTTTGTCGGAGTAACGTTGAATTAACGTAATGCAGGTTGTAGCAGCTTTCTGCTCGCAATAGGCATGATCGGTGAGAATGGCTTCCAGCGAAATTCCCGCCAAATCCACCCAACGTGGATCGGTAGGGAGGTGTAGACCGAGTATATTTTTGGTATTATCTGATAGTTCCATAAGGCGGTTGTAAAGGGGTGATTTTATTTGTGGGCTACGGGTTGTGTGTTACGGCTCACAGTATCCCCACCCAGTATCAAGTATCCAACATCCAGTATCCAACATCCAGTATCCAGTATCCAGCATCCAACATCCAGTATCAAGTATCCAACATCCAGCATCCAGCATCCTACACTAGTCCCCCGCAAATATCTGCCACAATCCATTAGTTTTGACACATGTACCCAGATGATTTTTTACAAAAGAAATTAAACGAGCGGAAGGTAAACAAATCGCTGCGCCAATTAAGCCTGCCGGATGGGAAAACTGATTTCTGTTCCAATGATTATTTAGGTATCGTAACGCATTCAAAATTGATTCCGCTAATGACGGGACAAAATCCAAAACTGAAACCTGGTTCAACCGGATCAAGACTGCTTACAGGTAATTATGCATTGATAGAAGAAACTGAAAAAGAGATCGCCGCTTTTCACCAGTCGGAAGCTGCTTTGTTATTTAATTCAGGTTATGATGCGAATATTGGATTGCTATCCTCCGTTCCGCAGAAGGGTGATACAGTGCTGTATGATCATTTATGCCATGCGTCAATACGCGATGGTATCCGGTTATCCTTTGCCCATGCTTTTTCTTTTGCACATAATGATATGGCCGATCTCGAAAAAAAAATCGCGCAGGCGGCCGGAACTGTTTTTATCGTAACAGAATCCGTGTTTAGCATGGACGGTGATCTTTGCCCGCTGGTGGCGCTGGTTGCCATCGCCCAAAAAAATAATGCGCATATAATTATTGATGAGGCGCATGCTACCGGAATACAGGGAGAGAAGGGTGAAGGCCTGGTACAAAAACTGCAAATGCAGGCCGCTGTTTTTGCACGTATACACACATTTGGTAAAGCCTGTGGCTGCCACGGTGCTGTAGTACTGGGTTCTTTGGCATTGCGTGAGTACCTCTTGAATTTTGCCAGAAGTTTTATATTCTCTACGGCGTTGCCGGAACAAGCGGTGGCAGTTATTAAAGAAAGCTACCGCATTTTTCCGGGCATGCATGCGGAACGGAAACAGTTACAGCGATTGATCGAACATTTTCAGTCGGCTGTTCTTGGTTATGAAAAATTAGTTTCGGCAACACCAATTCAAATCGTAGTTATACCCGGCAATGAGCAAGTAAAGAGGGTTGCTGAAAAACTACAACGAAATGGCCTCGATGTGCGGGCCATATTATATCCAACCGTTCCGAAGGGAAAGGAACGGTTAAGGATCGTATTGCATGCGTTTAATACAGTTGAAGAAGTAGGAAAATTAGTTAGTTTATTGGGAGCCGATAAAGCGGATTGAAAAAGTTTCCTGTAACTCACTTGCAACCACAATGCAAACATTATCTGTTTTAACAAGATAGAATAACTACTTGTGAAGTACTTTTACGAACTCCTTTAATGGCCAAAAGGTTCAATTATGATGAATTTGAAAGAAATCAGTAAAAAAATAATAAAAGGCGATTTTAGCAGCCTTCTAAACTTTGGCAACGGAAATAAAAATGTACATCCCACCGAAGTGGCTAAAATGCTGGGTGCCGTGCCCACAGATACTGCTTTACAGGCATTCAGTTCCTTGCCAACAAATACACAGACAAAAGTATTTCCTTATGCAGATATCCTATTGCAGAAGAGCATTATTAAGACGCTCACAAAATCGCGTGCTGCATTTATTTTAAATGAACTTAGTTCTGATGACCGGATAACTTTTTATTCCTCACTAAAAGGTGTAGAACGGTCTACCTGCCTTGAGTTACTGTCTGAAAAAAATAAAGATTCCGTACATGATATATTGGGATATCCGGATAATAGTGTAGCAAGGCTGATTAATACGGAATTCGCTACCATTGATACCGAAATTACCATTGGCGAAGCAAGCGAGCATTTGAGAAGAAACCATAAAGACACTGAAACGGCCAACGTGATTTATGTGGTAGACAAAGAAGGCAAATTAATAGACGATATTCCCATGCGCCGGTTTGTATTGAATGACCCGGCGAAAAAAATAGCCGATATTTTAGACGGATTTTGCGTAAGCCTTAAAATGACTGACACCAAGGAGGATGCGGTAGCAAAATTTAAAGAATATGATAGGGTTGTTTTGCCGGTAACCAATGGAGAGAATACTTTATTAGGCGTATTAACTGTGGATGATGTGTTAGATGCAGCAGAACAAAGGGATACTAAAGAGATCCAAAACTTTGGTGGAGTGGAAGGCCTCGATTATCCGTATGTAAAAACAACTTTTTTTTCGCTCATTAAAAAAAGGGCTACCTGGCTAATTGTTTTGTTTGTTGGCGAAATGCTTACCGCAACAGCTATGGGCTATTTTGATGCGGAAATCTCAAAAGCTGTTGTATTGGCATTATTCGTCCCGCTAATTATTTCAAGTGGAGGTAACAGCGGATCGCAGGCAGCAACACTTATTATCCGTGCCATGGCACTAAAAGAGCTTACTATTAAGGATTGGTGGTTTGTTATGCGGCGTGAAATATTATCAGGACTTACATTAGGGTTTATTTTAGGTACCATTGGCTTTATACGTATTGTAGTTTGGCAAAGCCTGCATTTTTATGATTATGGGCAGTATTGGTTTTTATTGGCACTTACTATTTTCTTTTCATTGATCGGCATTGTTATGTGGGGAACCTTAAGTGGTTCAATGATACCGATTGTGCTAAAGAAATGTAAAGTTGATCCTGCAACTTCATCAGCACCACTTGTAGCCACATTGGTTGATGTTACAGGCCTGGTCATTTATTTTACAATCGCTGCTTTTATTTTAAAGGGTACTATTTTATAATAACTATATCCTATTATTTTACGCCTAATATATTTATTAAAGTAATCACCAGATACCAATGGCACACAATCATTCAGATCACAGTCACGCGGGGCACAGTCACAGTCATGTACCTGAAATTACCAATATCAATAAAGCCTTTATCATAGGTATCATTTTAAACCTCGGATATGTAATCATACAAATCGTAATTGGGTTGCAGATAAATTCATTGTCACTGCTTTCAGATGCGGGGCACAATTTTTTAGATGTGGCAGGGTTGGCTTTAGCCATGGTGGCTTTTAAATTATCCAAATCGAAATCAACAAATGAATATACATACGGGTATAAAAAATCGTCTATTTTAATCTCATTACTGAATGCGGTTATTTTATTGATCTCTATCAGCTTTATTGGTTATGAAGCAATTTTCCGGTTTCAAAACCCGCAGCCATTGCCCGGAAAAATCATATCTATCGTTGCCGCCATTGGAATTCTGGTGAACGGTATTTCAGCATTTATGTTTTTCAGGGACAAAGGAAAAGATATCAACGTTAAAGCAGCTTTCCTGCATTTAGCGTCAGATGCCCTGGTATCATTAGGCCTGGTAGCAGGCGGTGTTGTCATCTATTATACACATTTGTATTGGATTGATCCGTTGCTGAGCATCATTATTTGTTTGGTGATTATTGTGAGTACCTGGCAGTTGCTAAAAGATAGTTTACGGCTTTCATTAGATGGGGTACCGGAGAATGTGAGTTTGCAAAAAATAAGGGATAAAATATTGAATATAAACGGTGTAAAAGATTTTCACCATTTGCATGTATGGGCCATCAGTACTACACAAAATGCGATGACAGGGCATTTGGTGGTTTCCAATGAACTTTCCAATGAGCAGGTATCAAAATTAAAACATGCCGTCAAACACGAATTAGAACACCTCAATATTAAACACGCGACACTTGAGACAGAAACCGAAATTTGTGAAGAAGAAGATTGTGGACAGGCGCACAGCCGTTGATCTTACAAAGTAAATGAAGTATATTATAGGCTTATCGGCGGCTTTTAAAATAAATCTTCCAAATGAGCAAATACCAAACAAAAGATATATTCAAATTTCTCAAACCCTTTAGTGATGAGAAAAAGATACTGTTCTCTGGTTACGGGAATTTGTTTGGGACCTTTACCCCAAGGCCAACGAACTTATTTACGATAATTACAACGCCCTCGCATTTGGATGGTCGCCAACAGATAAACTGGGGCATACCTTTTGTTCCATCGCCATTGGCCGGACAAGCAAGAACATCCACTTTGGTTTTTATTGGGGATCGTTGTTAAGCGACACTAAGAAAATATTGCTCGGCAATGGAAAACAGTACAGATATATACTGGTAACGGATAAGAATACATTCCCTAAAACATACATAATAAAACTACTTAAAGAAGCCCATGCCTACTCATTAGGCAAGGTGAAAGACCCGGCACAGATTTGTGAAGGGTTAACCGTTACCAAATCTGTTTCGCCGGTTAAAAGAGCGAAGAAGACCGTAGTTGCCAAGAAAAAGAAAGCTTAGATATATATCATCTCTCGCATTACTGCTTTATAAGTGCTGAATCCAACTATCAAATCCCCGGGGAAACTTACCTTTGCAGATGCAATTGAATGAACCTGTTTCCGGAATACTCGCTAAGCTCGCCATAAAATTCTTGAACCCGATGCAGGAATCTGCATCTGCGGCTATTTTATCGAAGCAGGATGTATTGTTATTATCGCCTACGGGTTCGGGTAAAACACTGGGTTTTTTATTGCCGGTATGGCAGATGTTACAATCAGATAATACCAGGGTACAATGCCTTATTCTTACCCCATCGCGCGAACTGGCCATACAGATAGAACAGGTTTGGAAGAAAATGGCCACAGGTTATAAAGTAAGCTGTTGTTATGGAGGGCATGATATGCAGACCGAAATACAGAACCTGACAGAACCACCGGCATTGCTTATCGGTACCCCCGGCCGCATCGGCGACCATATTAAAAGAGCAACGTTTAGTTTGGATAGTGTAACTACTTTGATACTGGATGAGTTTGATAAATCGCTGGCACTCGGTTTTGAAGAAGAGATGTCCTATATCATGCGCTCTTTAAAACACCTGAATAAAAAAATATTTGTCTCTGCTACTGCCAGTGTAGATATTCCGGCCTTTGCGGGGATAGGGGAGCTGACAGTATTAAATTTTTCCGATACAGAAGAATCGGCAGATGCACTTAGTCTGAAACTGGTACTCTCTGATGAAAAAGACAAAGTAGATAAATTAGTTGAATTGCTTTCTTATATCCATTCAGAACCCGCATTGATTTTCTGTAACCATCGCGATGCGGTAGAACGTACCTGTACACTGCTAAAAGAAAAAGGAATTGAGAGTGCCGCTTTTCATGGCGGTATGGAACAAATGCAACGCGAGCAGACATTGATCCAGTTCAGGAATGGCAGTATCCTTTTCCTGCTAGCCACCGATCTTGCGGCCCGCGGGTTGGATATCCCCGAAATGAAACATGTAATCCATTACCATCTTCCTTCTACCGAAGCCGAGTTCACACACCGTAATGGCCGTACCGCAAGAATGAATGCAGCTGGTACTGCTTACCTATTAATGCATGCCAATGAACCGCTGCCTTATTATATCCATCAAAAACCAGCGATACTTACCATACCCGCCGGACAAAAATTACCCAAATCACCCGAATGGATAACACTTTATATTAATGGTGGTAAAAAAGACAAATTGAATAAAGTGGATATCGTAGGTTTCTTATCACAAAAAGGACAATTGGAAAAATCAGAGCTGGGCCTGATCATTGTAAAAGATTACAATTCATTCGTAGCCGTAAAAAAACACAAAGTAAAAAACCTCTTACCCCTTGTGCAACAGGAAAAGATAAAGGGAACGAAATATAAGATCGTGGTAGCGAAGTGATTTTTTTTGGGTTTCACAAAAGCCGCAAACGCGTTTCTTAGCGTCTTTGCCGTCCTTGGCGGCTTTGCGTGCAATCTTCTTAATTTAATGATATTGTGATAGTCCTCCTTTAAGTTCCCTATTTTTATATCCTGATTACTTTCCATGACCCTCCACAGAAATTTTACTTACTGGATAGATAAACGAGCCTGGAAATATTATTTCCTCATGCTTTCCCTGCAACTGGCGAAGTGGTGAGTTGTGAATAGTGAATATTTTTTTAAGTTATTGCGCCAACCGTTACACCGTAACTTCTACCTCGATAACATACAATTACTAATTTTCGAATACCAATTATTAATTAATTCCCATGCCTCATTACCATACCCTCGGAACCATCCCGCATAAACGCCATACCCAGTTTCGTAAGCCCGATGGCAGTTTGTATTCGGAGCAATTATTTTCTACAGAAGGATTCAGCAATGATTATTCTTTGTTATACCATATTTATCCGCCAACACAAATAACCCATACCGATGAACCGGTAAATGTAATGCCCAAAATAGCGGAAGAAAAGATGCTGAAACACCGGAGCCTGGAAGGTTTTCAAATCAAACCCGAAAAAGATTTCCTGCAAAGCCGTAAAGCGGTGCTGGTGAATAATGATTGTCATATCGTACTGGCTGCACCTGAGCAAAGCATGACAGGTTATTTTTATAAGAATGCAGATGCGGATGAACTGATATTTATTCACGAAGGAACTGGTAAACTCATTTCACAATACGGCGAACTGCCTTTCGGATACGGCGATTACCTCGTCATCCCCCGCGGAACTATTTACCAGATACATTTTAATGATGAAAATAACCGGCTGTTTATTGTAGAAAGTTTTAGTCCTGTGCGTTATCCCAAACGCTATGTAAGCAAATATGGCCAGTTACTCGAGAACTCACCTTATTGCGAAAGAGATATACGCAGGCCCCAGCAATTGGAAACGATTGATGCAGCAGGGGATTTCCTGATTAAAACAAAAAAGAAAGGTATTTTATATGGCTTGCATTATGCGCATCATCCATTTGATGTGGTGGGATGGGATGGATGTTGTTACCCATATGCATTCAGTATCCATGATTTTGAACCCATCACGGGCCGGGTACACCAGCCCCCGCCGGTACACCAGACATTTGAAGCGAATAATTTTGTAGTCTGCAGTTTCTGTCCGCGATTATACGATTACCATCCCGATGCGATACCTGCTCCCTATAACCATAGCAATATAGACAGCGATGAGGTACTCTACTATGTTGCAGGTGATTTTATGAGCCGGAAAAATGTAACCCGTGGAATGATTACCCTGCACCCTGCCGGTATCCCGCATGGGCCACACCCAGGGGCGGTTGAAAAAAGTATCGGCAAAAAAGAAACGCAGGAACTGGCTGTAATGGTCGATACGTTTCATCCTTTACAACTTACAGAAGATGCACTGCAAATTGAAAACCTGGGTTATACTATGAGTTGGGCCGAGTAATGCGGGTAGTTCTTAGTGAATCTGTGTAACAAAATTAAATGGGGTATCATCTGTTGACTATGGACTTTTTTCTTATCCAAAATATTCCTAACTTATCCTCCTAAAAACCATTACCATATGATTAAATACAGCGACATAAGGATCGGCGACTATCTGAAAGCGGAATATGAAGGAAAAATGTGGGAAGGAGAGGTCGTAAACTTAAACGGGGATGAAAAACAGGTTTGCGTTCAAACTGATGTACAGGAATTTTGGTTTGAAACAGATCATCTGCATCCTATTGAATTGAATGAGGAAGCCCTGCTCAAACTGGCTTTTCAAAAACAGATGGGCGAAGACGGATCGGTAAAGTATTTAAAAGGGTCGTTTAGAATTGTAACACCCGTTGCGGGTGATTTTTCTAAAATGGAAATATGGTACAGGGAAGACCGCCGGCATAACCCCGATGTACGTTATGTTCACCAGTTGCAGAACCAGTACATGGATATGACCAAGATACACCTGACAGGTGACCCAATGTAAGAAAAACACCATTCATCATATTGAAAAGCCCGTTTTGAGCGGGCTTTTTTATATTTGGTAAATAAGGCTTTGCCTGATGCAAAGACTATTACCCGTAAACTATCCTATTTTAAAAAATAAATAATCGTATGAAAAAAAGTATATGGGTTCTTGCCATGATCATATCCGCATCCGCTATGGCGCAATCGGAAAAACCGTTTAGTATCAAAGGGTCATTTAAGAATATCGCTTTGCCGGTACAGAAGGTATTTTTTTCTTACCGTGCAGGTGATAAAAATGTAACAGATAGTATGGTGCCACAAGATGGGAGGTATACATTCTCCGGTAAAATTGCTGAACCAACCATGTCCAGCCTCCGAGTTAAATACCAACCGGACGCAGATGGGAAACCTATAAAAATGGTAGGTACGAGGGATTTTACAACGATTTTCCTCGGAGCCGAAAATATGGAAATCGTATCCGTTGATTCATTCAGTAATGTAACGGTAGAAGGATCAAAAACACATGAAGCCTACCTTGCTTTAAAAGCCTTGCTAAAACCGGTTACTGATGTTATGATTGTTTTTGGCGCAGAGTATTTAAAAGCCAGTGCAGCCAAAGATGAGTCGGCAAGAAAAGCGGCAGAAAATAAATTAGATTCGATGGATATCATCAGCAGAAAAATATATGGAGAATATGCAAGTAAAAATATCCAGTCATCACCCATAGCCATGTTTGCCCTTGCGCAATTTGCAGGATGGGATATTAATGTAGCGGAAGTAGAGCCCTTGTTTAACCGCTTATCAGCTGCCCAGAAAGAATTGCCTTCCGCTAAAAAATTAGCCAGCCAGATTGCCATCGCCACGAAAACCAGTGTGGGTAGTATGGCTATGAACTTTACGCAGAATGATACATTGGGAATGCCTGTTACATTGGCTTCATTCAAAGGAAAATATTTGCTGGTTGATTTCTGGGCCAGCTGGTGCGGCCCCTGCCGCAGGGAAAACCCGAATGTGGTAATCGCTTACAATCAATTTAAAGGTAAGGGGTTTCATATACTGGGTGTAAGCCTTGATCAACCCGGAGCCAAAGAAAAATGGTTGAAAGCCATACATGATGATCACCTTACCTGGACACATGTATCCGACTTTAAATACTGGCAGAATGAAGTGGCCCAACAATATGGAATCCAGGCCATACCGCAGAACCTGTTGCTTGATCCGCAGGGAAAAATCATTGCCAAAAACCTGAATGGTGAACAATTGCAGAAAAAATTAGCTGAAATACTCACCCCATAATATTTTTTGTTAACGTATTGAAAAAGGTATCACTTAGCATGATACCTTTTTTTATAAAATCAATCAACCCTGTTTGCATTTCAGTAACTTCAAATAAATTCTTTTGGATGAAACGTATTTTGGTGTTGGTATTTTTTTTGAGCAGCATATTGGGTTCCTATGCGCAGCAATTTGGGGGTAACCCATCTTCCATTCATTGGCAACAGATCAATACAGATACGGTGAGGGTGATCTTCCCCAAAGGATTTGATGCAAACGCCCAACGCATTTCCACAGTTGTGCATGCACTGCAAAAAAATTATGCACAATCCATTGGCAACAGGATACGGAAAGTGAGTATTGTATTACATAACCAGACACTTTTATCCAATGCCTATGTTGGCCTCGCTCCATACAGGAGCGAGTTCTATCTGACACCTCCGCAAAACCCATTTGAATTAGGTGCCGTTAACTGGGCCGATAACCTCGCTGTTCATGAATTCAGGCATGTGCAGCAATACAGTAATTTTAATAAAGGGTTTTCCAAATTCGCTTCCGTTGTGTTAGGTGAGCAAGGGCAGGCCATAGCAAATGCAGCTTCAGTTCCCGATTGGTTATTTGAAGGAGATGCAGTATTCAATGAAACCAAACTCACCCGACAGGGCAGGGGTACACTTCCTTTATTCCTGAGCAGCTACCAATCATTATATACTGCCAACCGCACATACAGTTACGAAAAAATGCGCAATGGTTCA
>JAYTOS010000183.1:0-1351 GCA_043747705.1 Bacteroidota bacterium | reverse complement strand
ACCGCGAGAATAGACTGGAAAAACAACTGGCGGAAATCCATCAAAATAAACATAACTGTTCCTCCACAACATCTATTTCTTTTATCAAATTCTTTTCTTTGTTTTACATACCCGGTAATATGCAAAAATATATTACCCATTCCGGTGTAATAACCTATTTTCTGACAGATGATAGAAACTGTTTGTCAATCAACTGCCAGGTAAGCACTCCACCTCCCCGCTGTTAAGCACTATTTTTTGTATTTAGTCAACTTCTTTATAAGGAGTTGATGGTTATTCTATTATTTCAACAAACTAATCTTGTAATGAAAATATTTTCATGTGTACTTGTATTTGTATGTATGGTAACCGGGGTTTTTTCACAGGGAACTGTAAAAGGTAAAGTATATGATGCCAAAACTAAAATGCCGCTTTTGGGGGCAACAATAAACTTTTCCGGTAAAGGTGGAACCACAACGGATAAAAGCGGTGTATTTACGGTTGATTGCAGCAAAGTAACATCCATAACCATATCATTCGTTGGATATGAAATAAAGAAGCAGGCTGTCAGAAACTGTATTGATGAACTCAGCATTGCACTTACTCCTTCCGAGCATAATTTAAATGATGTAGAAATAACGGCTACTTCTAATTTGAATAAGTCAATTTTATTTCAACCGATATCTATAACCAAATTAACGGAAACCGAACTGAAAAGAAGTACCGGCTTATTCCTGGATGATGCTGTGAATGGTAATATTCCCGGTGTAACCATGCAAAGGCGCGCGGTTGCCTCAGGCCAGCAATTCAATATTCGCGGCTATGGAAATGGCGCACGCGGCACCAATGGAATAAGCAGCAACTTTGATGGACAAGGTTCGAAAGTGTACCTCAATGGCATTCCGATAACAGATGCAGAAGGTATTACGCTGATGGATGATATTGATTTTGGTTCTGTAGGAAATGTAGAAGTTACCAAAGGTCCGGCCGGCACCATATATGGATTGGCCATTGCCGGTGTGGTGAACCTAAAAACAATCAGGCCGGAAAAAGGTAAAACAACTGTTGGGCAGGATATGCTGATTGGCAGTTACGACCTGCAACGGTACACCACCCATTTTCAAATGGCTACAGAGCATTCATCATTGCTGGTTAATTATGGGCGTCAAAAAACAGATGGCTATATGAGCCATACCGCTTCGCGTAAAGACTTTGTAAATATTGCTGCAGATTTTCAACCCAATGATAAACAAACCATCAACGCGTATTTTGGTTACAGTAGCAGTTATGATGCAAGAGGTGGTGAATTAACCCTTGCCCAATATGCCAACTTTGATTACTCCGGTAACCCCGAGTATATTAAAAGAAATGG
>JAYTOS010000182.1:0-12309 GCA_043747705.1 Bacteroidota bacterium | reverse complement strand
CCCTTTATTTTCGGGTTGCCAATATCTTCATGATGATCAAATACCCCGACAGATTGTATTTGCCCTGTGAGGTTATTGGATTGAAAGAACAGTAGCATTAAAAAAAACCAATTCCAGGCCGGAATACGCGGTTGTTGTTTTTTCATATGAATGAGTATTAGGTTTAATTCTGTCAATTACATGCTAATATTTCTATACTTCCCTGCCAACCCAATTTACACTGTACTTATTTTAATTCGAGTACTACAACAGAAAATGCGGGGATTGTTAACTTTAATTTAGAATCACTAAGTGCGGCACCCGTAAATATAGCGGGTTTGATCTTATCTGGATTTTCGAAACTGTTATAGTTTTGCATTTTGTCGGAGGTTAATATACGGCCTGACACACTTTTAAAATCTACCCCTGATATACTAATTGAAACTTCCTGTGCTTTATGGGCATCAATATTTACCAATGAAATATGGGTAACCCCGTTCTTATCTTTTGAAGCGGAAGCGGAAATAGCTTTCAGCTTTTCCTTGCCCATGGTATAATCATTACTACTTACCGTAAGTGGCAGCATAGTGGCATCCTGGTGTACATTATACATTTCCATTACATGGTAAGTAGGGGTAAGGATGATCTTTTCATCGTTAGTTAAAATCACGGCCTGTAATACATTAATGATCTGTGCCAGGTTAGCCATCTTTACACGGTCACAATGGTTATTGAAAATGTTAAGGGTAGTGCCGGCAATCATGGCATCACGCATGGTATTCTGCTGAAATAAAAATGCGCCGTTGGTGCCGGGTTCTACATCGTACCATCCACCCCATTCATCTATTACCATGGCTACTCTCTTTCTCGGATCATATTTATCCATAACAGCGCTGTGTTTAATAACCAGCTCTTCCATTTGTAAGGCCCTTTGCATGGTGGTATAATATTCTTCTTCAGTGAAATTAGTTGATGCACCTTTTTTGTTCCATTCAATCACTGAATAATGGTGAACACCCACTGCATCAAGCATGTTATGCGGAATATCGCGCATGAGTACTTCTGTCCAGTTATAATCTGCATCGCTTGCTCCTGAAGCTATCCGGAAAATGCGTTCTTTGGGGTCACCGTTGGTCATAAACGTTACATACTGGCGATAGATATTTGCATAATATTCGGGTTTCATATTACCACCACAACCCCATGCTTCATTCCCGATTCCCCAGTATTTTACATGCCATGGATTGGCACGGCCGTTTTGCTGGCGAAGTTCCGGCATTGGACTGCTGTAATTTGGATGGATGGTATACTTTACCCAATCTGATAATTCCTGCGGCGTACCACTTCCTACGTTTCCGCTGATATAAGGTTCTGCCCCCAGCATTTCGCACATATTCAGAAACTCGTTTGTGCCAAAGCTGTTATCCTCTTTTACATTACCCCACCATACATTGAGCATAGATGGCCTTTTATTTTTAGGGCCTACTCCATCTTTCCAATGATAAGTATCTGCAAAACAACCACCGGGCCAGCGCAGTACGGGCACTTTTAGTTTTTTTAAGGCATCAACCACATCCAGGCGTATCCCATCTTTATTAGGGATTTTTGTATTGTTATCACCCACATACAAGCCACCATAAATGCAATGGCCAAGGTGTTCTGCAAAATGGCCGTAAATATTTTTATTGATTATTTCTTTTCCTTTATCGGCCTGCAATACAATACTGTTTTGGGCAACGACAGATAAGCATAGACATATACTTGCAAGCAGAACCAATTTTTTCATATAGTAATGTATAATATATTTTATAATTTATATCATCATATCCCGTTTTTTTGTTTATAATAGTAAGCCTTTTCGGTATGATATCGGGGTTTTACTGATGAGAACTCTTTTTTTAATCAATTTTAGTTGATACAACAGAAATATAGTAGAATTACAATAAAAACTATTGCATGTTATTATTAGGTATAGACATTGGTACATCTTCCATTAAAGTCTCTGTTGTTGATGCCGCCACGCAACAATGTATTGCCTCGGCACAATATCCGGAAAAAGAATCTGGCATTACTTCCCTTAAACCCGGTTGGGCAGAACAATCGCCCGAAATGTGGTGGCTGCATGTACAGGAAGCTGTATTAAAAATACATGGTACAAAAAAATATGATCCCAAAGATATCAGTGCCATAGGTATCGCTTATCAAATGCACGGATTGGTATTGATTGATAAACATCAAAAAGTACTTCGCGACAGTATTATCTGGTGCGATAGCCGGGCCGTATCTATTGGTAAAAAAGCGTTTCAAACGATAGGAGAAAACAAATGTTTGTCAACCCTGTTAAATTCCCCGGGAAATTTTACAGCATCCAAACTTGCATGGGTTAAAGAAAATGAACCTGCTGTGTATGAACATATCCACAAAGTGTTATTGCCGGGCGATTTTATCGCGATGAAACTGACCGGCCAGACAAGCACTACCATCTCGGCCTTATCCGAAGGTATATTCTGGGATTTTGCGAAGCATGAACTGTCAAAGGATGTATTTCATTACTACGGGTTTGATACTTCAATCATCCCAACCATCAAAAAAGTTTTTGAAACACATGGGTTACTGAGAGAAGATGTGGCAACAATTTTATCGCTGAAAGCAAATATCCCAATCGCTTACAAAGCAGGCGATCAGTTAAACAATGCTTTATCCTTAAATGTATTGCAGCCCGGCGAAATAGCAGCTACCGCAGGTACTTCCGGCGTAATCTATAGTGTGAGTGATATGCTGGCTTTTGATAAGCAATCGAGGGTTAACACATTTGCACATGTAAACCATACCGAAAAGCAAAAACGGCTGGGTGTTTTACTGTGTATCAACGGAACGGGTATCATGAATAGTTGGTTACGGAATATAATGGGTGCACACCTTACTTACCAGCAGATGAATAATGCCGCACAGCAGGTGAGTGCCGGCAGCGATGGATTATCCATATTACCTTTCGGGAATGGTGCAGAAAGGATGCTGAATAGTGCAACCTTACAGGCGCATATCCATAACATTGACCTGAATAAACATACCCCCGCACACATTTTTCGTTCGGCCCAGGAAGGGATCGCTTTTGCATTCAGGTATGGATTAGACATAATGCGTGAAAACGGGTTAACCCCGAAAGTGATCCGTGCCGGCAGAGCTAATTTATTTTTAAGCGATGTGTTTACAGAAGCTTTTGTTAATGCCACCAATGTCCCTGTTGAGTTATATGATTGCGATGGCAGTGTAGGTGCCGCAATAGGTGCGGGGCTGGGTGCCGGAATTTATCAAACCGAGAAAGAGGCATTTGTAAATATGAAGCGTTTACAATACGTTGAACCAGTAAAATCAACACTGTATAATGATTTATACAAAGAATGGAAGCAATTATTAGAAACAAGGATTAAGCAATTATAATTAGTTAACTATTAAATTTGTCACATGAAAGTTGTAACCGGCGATAAAGCTTTTTTTAAAGAAGTGGGCCAAATAAAATTTGAAGGTACAGGAAGTGATAACCCGCTGGCATTTCGTTGGTATGATGAAACAAAAGTAGTGGCTGGTAAGCCCATGAAAGAATGGCTCCGTTTTGCCTGTGCCTATTGGCATTCATTTGTGGGTAATGGTGGCGACCCTTTTGGTGAGCCCACCCATATCTTCCCGTGGAATGTGAAAACCGATGCTGTAGAAAGGGCAAAAGATAAAATGGATGCAGCATTTGAATTCATTACTAAAATGGGTATGCCTTATTACTGTTTTCATGATGTGGATGTGGTGGATTATACAAATGATATTTTGGAAAATGAAAGAAGGTTGCAGGCAATTGTTGCGTATGCCAAACAAAAACAGGCCGATAGCGGCGTGAAATTATTATGGGGAACAGCGAACTTATTCAGCAACAGACGGTATATGAATGGTGCGGCAACTAACCCCGATTTTCATGTATTAGCGCATGGAGGTGCACAGGTAAAGGCCGCATTGGATGCAACCATTACCCTTGGAGGTGAGAACTATGTTTTCTGGGGCGGGCGTGAAGGATATATGAGCCTGTTAAATACGAACATGCAAAGGGAAAAAGAACACCTGGCTAAATTTTTGCACACCGCAAAAGATTACGCAAGAAGAAATGGTTTTAAAGGGTCTTTCTTTATTGAACCCAAGCCCTGTGAGCCAAGCAAACACCAGTATGACTATGACAGTGAAACAGTCATAGGTTTTTTAAGACAATACGACCTGCTGAATGATTTCAAATTAAATATTGAAGTAAACCACGCTACCCTCGCAGGACATACTTTTCAACATGAACTGCAGGTGGCCGCTGATGCCGGTATGCTCGGAAGTATCGATGCCAACCGCGGCGATTACCAGAATGGATGGGATACAGACCAGTTCCCCAATAATATTAATGAACTGGCAGAAACTATGCTGGTCATTATTGAGGCCGGCGGCTTTGGTGGAGGCGGTATCAACTTTGATGCAAAGCGAAGAAGGAATTCTACCGATCCAACAGATCTTTTCTATGCGCATGTGGGCGGCATGGATGTATTTGCCCGCGCATTGATCGTAGCTGATGCCGTATTACAAAAATCCGATTACAAACAGGTACGTAAAAACCGATACGCTTCATTTGATACAGGTACCGGTAAAGCATTTGAAGAAGGTAAGGTTTCTCTGGAAGCACTCAGGGATTTTGCGGTTGCCAATGGCGAGCCCGCAGTAGTAAGCGGCAAACAGGAGTATTTAGAAAATTTGATCAATCGATTTATTTAATTGAAAAAGATGTATCCGGTAAAAGCTTTTTTGTTTGATTTGAATGGTACAATGATAGATGATATGGCGTTTCATATCCGGGCATGGCACGGGATACTGAATCAACTGGGTGCAGATATTCGTCTTGAAAGAGTGAAGGAAGAGTGCTATGGAAAGAATGGTGAGTTATTGGAGCGTGTATTTCCCGGAAGGTTTTCTGAAGAAGAAAAAACAGAGATGAGTTATGCCAAAGAAAAAGCCTATCAGGAAGAATTTAAACCCCACCTGCAATTAATCAATGGGTTGAATGTTTTTTTGGAAAAGGCTTCCGCTAAACATATCCAAATGGCGATAGGGTCAGCGGCGATTATGTTTAACATTGATTTTGTTTTGGATGGCCTCGGCGTAAGGTATTATTTTAAAACCATTGTTAGCGCCGATGAGGTAACCATCAGTAAACCCGATCCTGAAACCTATATCAAATGCGCCGATCAATTGGTCGTGCCTTACAAAAACTGTATTGTGTTTGAAGACGCCCCCAAAGGTGTTGAAGCTGCCCAAAATGCGGGTATGCCATGTGTGGTACTTACTACCATGCACACCAAAGAAGAATTCGGTGCTTATAATAATATTGTATCTTTTATACATGATTATACAGACCCGCAATTAGATAAATTATTGGAATAATGTTTAAATTATGGCCGGCGATAACTTTGTTATTGGAGTAGATTTTGGAACCGATTCTGTTCGCGCTGTTATTGTTGATGCAGCAGATGGCGAAGAAGTGGCTGCCTCTGTTTTTTATTATCCCCGTTGGAGGGCCGGCTTGTACTGCGATCCTGCAGAAAACCGATTCAGGCAACACCCATCAGATTATATTGAAGGACTCGAATACACGATCAAAGATTGTGTTTACAAAGCAGGTAAAACCGTTGCCGCCGTAATAAAAGGTATTTCTGTTGATACAACAGGATCTACACCGGTAGCAGTTGATGCAACCGGAACCCCACTTTCTTTGTTGCCCCAATTCAGGGATAACCCAAACGCCATGTTTGTGTTATGGAAAGACCATACCTCTCTAAAAGAAGCAGCTGAACTTAATAAGCATGCTATAAAATTCGATATCAATTACCTGCAATTTGTAGGCGGTATTTATTCCTCCGAATGGTTCTGGGCAAAACTCTTACACATTTTGCGCGAAGATGAAACAGTTCGTAAAAATTGTTATTCCTGGGTAGAGCATTGCGATTGGATTCCCTTTTTATTAACCGGGGGAAATGATATTCATCAAATGAAACGTGGTATATGCAGTGCGGGCCACAAAAGTTTATGGGCCGAAGAATTTGGTGGCCTGCCACCGGATGATTTTTTCAGTTCATGGGATGGGTTGTTGCATGGGGTCACCAAAAATCTATTTACAAAAACATATACCTCCTCTGAGGCGGCTGGTCATTTATCAGCAGAATGGGCGAATCGGTTGGGATTATCAACCAATGTTATTATTGGTATTGGTGCATTTGATTGTCATATGGGTGCTGTGGGCGGACAAATAGAACCTTATCACCTAAGCAAAGTAATGGGCACTTCCACCTGCGATATGCTGGTGGCGCCATTGGCAGAAGTAAAAGGGAAATTGGTAAAAGGTATTTGCGGCCAGGTGCCTGGCTCTATCATTCCCGGCATGATGGGTATGGAAGCGGGCCAATCTGCTTTCGGAGATGCCTATGCATGGTACAAAAATTTACTTGTGTGGCCACTACAGAATATCTTATCAAAAACAACACTTATTGATAAGGCAATTGCAGAAAATTTGCAATTAGAAATAACGGATAAAATTATTTTTGAACTCAGTCAACAGGCCGCTGCATTGCCATTGCATGAGAATGATGAACTGGCCCTTGACTGGTTAAACGGCAGGCGTACACCAGATGCCAATCAATTTTTAAAAGGCGCTTTTACTGGATTAAACCTGGCCACCAATGCCCCCGGGGTTTTTAAAGCCCTGGTAGAAGCAACTTGTTTCGGTGCTAAAAAAATTGTTGACAGGTTCAGGGAAGAAGGAATACCTGTAAAAGGATTAATAGGGCTGGGTGGGGTTGCTAAAAAATCACCCTTCATCATGCAAATGATGGCAGATATAATGAATATGCCAATACGCATTCATAAAAGCGAACAAACCTGTGCCATTGGTGCCGCCATGTTTGCGGCAACCGCCGCAGGTATTTATGATAAAGTGGAAAATGCGATGGATGCGATGGGACAGGGGTTTGATGCAGAATACCATCCCGATCCCCTAAAAGCAATGATCTACAAAAAAAGATACCAAAAGTACATTGAACTGGGGGCATTTATGGAACAACAAACTATATTGTGAATTGTTACCCATGACCACATGAAATATCAACAGATACAGGAAGCGGCTTACCATGCTAATATGCAATTGCCACAGTTAAATCTGGTATTGTTCACTTTTGGTAATGTAAGTGTTGTAGACAGGCAATTGGGTGTTTTTGCCATTAAGCCCAGTGGCGTTCCTTATGAAGAATTATCACCCGAAAAAATGGTAATCGTTGATCTTGAAGGCAAAACGGTGGAAGGAACTTTACGGCCCTCATCAGATACCCAAACACATGCGGTGTTATACAAACACTGGCTCAATATCGGCAGCATCGTTCATACACATTCTCCTTACGCTACGGCATGGGCCCAAACGCAAAGGGATATTCCTGTTTACGGAACTACGCATGCAGATCACCTCACTATTGATATTCCCTGTGCGGCACCCATGAGCGATGTTATGATCCGGGGAAATTATGAGTATGAAACAGGCATCCAGATCATGAATTGTTTACAGGAACGAAAGCTAAACTATGAGGAGGTAGAAATGATATTGGTAGGTAACCATGCACCTTTTACCTGGGGCAAAACAGCAGACAAAGCCGTATATAGCAGCGCTGTGCTGGAAAATATTGCGCAAATGGCTTATCTAACGGAACAAATAAGAAATGATTCACCCCGCCTGCAGGAATCATTAATACAAAAACATTTTGAAAGAAAGCATGGCCCCGATAGTTATTACGGACAATCCTAAACCGATTTATAAAAAATATACATGAAAAAACAAACCTCTTTATTGCTTATCCTGTCATTGTCTTTATTTGCCTGTAATAACAACAATAAAAAAAATGAGGAAGGCGCAGCCATGAAATACAGTATTACAGAAAAACATTTTGGCATATTTGAAAATGAAGCGGTAACGCAATACACACTTACCAACCCCAATGGTATGCAGGTAAGTATAATCAATTACGGGGGAACAGTAACTAATATATTAACGCCTGATAAGGATAAAGTAATGGGCGATGTTGTGCTCGGCTTCGATTCGCTGGCTGGCTACCTGCAAAAAGGTAATCCGTATTTCGGATGTTTGGTAGGACGTTATGGCAACCGTATTAACAAAGGAAAATTTTTGTTGGATAATATTATCTATCAACTTCCCTTAAATGATCATGGCAATACATTGCATGGCGGGGTCAAAGGATTTGACAAAGTAGTTTGGCAGGCAACCAAACTTATTGGCGACAGTAGCCTGCAATTAACCTATACAAGTAAAGATGGCGATCAGGGTTTTCCGGGTAATCTCAAAGTTACAGTAGTGTATACCCTTATGTCTGATAACGCATTACAGATCGCTTATTCAGCTACTACAGATAAAGCCACACCGGTAAACCTTACCAATCATTGCTATTTTAATCTCTCCGGCGGAAAAGAACCAACGATACTCAATCATCTGGTAACCATACATGCTGATAAATATACCGCAGTAGACAGCCTCCTCATTCCAACAGGTAAACTACCTGATGTAAAAGGGACACCTATGGATTTCACTACCGGTAAATCTGTTGGAAAAGATATTGCTTCTGTAAAAGGCGGGTACGATCATAACTGGGTACTGAATAGAGCAGGCAAGGATTTAGAGCTGGTCGCAAACATATACGATGCAGCCACAGGCAGGAACCTGGAAGTGCTAACTACAGAGCCCGGCCTGCAGTTTTATACAGGCAATTTTTTAGACAGTACACTGAAAGGAAAAAATAATTGGGTGTACGGAAAGCATGCCGCGCTTTGTTTGGAAACGCAACATTTTCCAGATGGTCCCAATCAGCCATCTTTCCCCAATACTATTTTGAAACCGGGTGAAATGTATCAGCATACAACTGTTTACAGGTTTTCAGTAAAATAATTTTTTATTCCGGCAGAAATGGGAAAGATTTTTTATACAAATCATTATGTAATTGAAATCCGATAAAAAAACTGATATGATTGACCTGAAAAAAAAAGAAGTATGGTTCGTTACCGGTAGCCAGCATTTGTATGGTGAAGAAACATTGCTTCAGGTAGCAGCGCATTCTAAAACCATCGCCGCTTCTTTAAATGATACAGATAAGATCCCTGTAAAAATCATTTTTAAACCCACTGTAAAATCAGCCGATGAAATCTACGCGATATGCATGGAAGCCAATACTACAAAGGATTGTATAGGTATCATTGCCTGGATGCACACTTTCTCGCCGGCAAAAATGTGGATAGGCGGATTGAAGATACTTAATAAGCCACTGCTGCATTTCCACACACAATTCAACAGGGATATTCCATGGGCTACTATTGATATGAATTTCATGAACCTTAATCAATCAGCCCATGGCGACCGTGAATTTGGTTTTATCATGAGCCGTATGCGGCTGAACAGGAAAGTAGTGGTGGGACATTGGCAGGATCCGGAATCACTCGGAAAAATAAATGTATGGGCAAGGGCCGCTGCCGGATGGAACGACTGGCAAACTGCAAAATTTATACGCTTTGGAGATAATATGCGCAATGTTGCGGTTACCGAAGGCGATAAAGTAGAAGCGGAAATAAAATTCGGTTACAGTGTGAATACCTATGGCGTTGGCGACCTCGTAAAAGTGGTTAATGAAACAACTGATAAACAAATTGATCAGCTTGTAGAAGAATATGCTTCCAGCTATACATTGATACCCTCTTTGCTAAAAGGTGGTGAACAGCACCAGTCATTGCGCGAAGCTGCTAAAATAGAAATTGGCCTGCAAACTTTTTTAGAAGCCGGAAATTTCAAAGGCTTCACAGATACGTTCGAGGACCTGAACGGCCTGGTACAGTTACCCGGCATATCCGCACAACGTCTCATGGCCAAAGGCTTTGGTTTTGCAGGCGAAGGCGATTGGAAAACGGCTGCTCTCGTACGGGCCATGAAAGTAATGGGCAGCGGTTTAAAAGGGGGTAACAGTTTCATGGAAGATTATACCTACCATTTCAATCCCGATAACCGCATGGTATTGGGTAGCCATATGCTGGAAATATGTGAAAGCATTGCAGACGGTAAACCCAGTTGCGAAATACATCCGCTTGGTATTGGTGGAAAAGCAGATCCCGTTAGGTTGGTGTTTAACTCAGCCCCCGGTCCAGCAATCAATGCATCAATAATTGATATGGGCAACCGTTTCCGTTTATTGGTAAATGAAGTAATTGCAGTAGCCCCTATGCAAATGATGCCAAAGCTTCCCGTAGCCAGGGTATTGTGGAAACCATATCCAAACATGCACACCGGATGTGCAGCATGGATATTGGCAGGCGGTGCACACCATACCTGCTACAGCCAGAACCTGACCAGCGAACATTTAACTGATTTTGCAGAGATGGCAGGTATTGAATTAGTAATGATAGACAAAGACACACAGATACCCCAGTTTAAAAACGAATTGCGGTGGAATGAGATGTATTATAAATAGTGAGTGGTGAGTTGTGAATGATGAATGGTGAATAGTTAGTGTTCGGAAATGAAATTTATACAGATATTTTTTAACATTCGCTTTTCACCATTTACAATTCACCATTCACAACGCACAATTCACCATCCCCCTTCAAAAAAACCAACATTCACCTGCCAAACAACCGCCATTATGAAATCATTGCAAACCGCAGATTACATTGTTTTCCTTTTTTACTTTATCGTAGTCGCTACCTATGGATATTGGGTGTACCGCCGTAAGAAAAAAGCAAGCACTACCGCTTCGCATGATTATTTTCTGGCCGAAGGTTCGCTTACCTGGTGGGCTATCGGTGCATCATTGATTGCATCCAATATTTCTGCCGAACAGATGATCGGTATGAGCGGTAATGGTTTTAAAATGGGATTAGCCATTTCAACTTACGAGTGGATGGCGGCCGCAACCTTAATGATTGTTGCGATATTCTTTATACCAGTTTATCTGAAAAATAAAATATATACCATGCCGCAGTTCCTTAACCAGCGGTATAATAGCACGGTTGCTATGATCATGGCGGTATTCTGGTTATTATTATATGTGGTGGTAAACCTTACCTCTATTTTATATCTGGGTGCATTGGCCATTCACGCTATTTCGGGCTTGCCTTTGTATTTATGCATGGTATTCCTTGCAGGTTTTGCGATCATCATCACATTGGGTGGCATGAAAGTGATTGGTTATACAGATGTGATACAGGTATTCTTTCTCATTGTGGGCGGATTAGCCACAACCTATCTCGCACTTTCATTGGTCTCAGATAAATTTGGTGGCAAAGGGGTTTTCGACGGACTAAAATTGCTTACCGACAAAGCAAGTGACCACTTTCATATGGTACTGAAAAAAGATAATCCGAACTACATTAGTCTCCCGGGTTTAACCGTGCTGATCGGTGGTATGTGGATCGTGAATCTGAACTATTGGGGCTGTAACCAATACATTACACAGCGTGCCCTGGGTGCCGATTTAAAAACCGCTCGCAGTGGCCTTCTCTTTGCCGCGTTTTTGAAATTATTGATGCCTGTTATTGTGGTGTTACCAGGTATTGCTGCGTATGTTCTATACAAGAATGGCGGCTTTCATGAAGAGATGATGTTGAATGGAGAAATTGTTCAGGATAATGCTTATCCAACCATGCTTAACCTTCTGGGACCAGGATTGAAAGGACTGGCTTTCGCGGCGTTAACTGCCGCAATTGTTGCTTCACTTGCCGGTAAAGCAAACAGTATTGCCACCATTTTTACGCTGGATATTTACAAGAAAAAAATAGATCCCGATGCAAGCGAAAAGAAAATGGTTGGCGTAGGAAAAATAGCTGTGGTAATAGCATTGATTACCGGCGTGATCATCGCACCTTTTATGGGGATTGATAAAAAAGGCGGTTTCGAATTTATCCAGGAGTACACTGGCTTTGTATCACCGGGCATTTTCGCCATGTTCATACTCGGTTTCTTCTGGAAGAAAACCACTTCCAATGCTGCTTTGTTTGCAACGGTGGGTGGTTTTGTATTCTCAATCTTCTTCAAGTTCCTTCCCAAAATAATGAACCTTACTTTCCTTGCACCCATGGGTTTCTCGGCAAAGAATAGCGAGGGTATTTATGAGATACCATTCTTAGACCGTATGGGTTTTGTATTTATACTTTGTATCGCAGGTATGTGGATCATCAGTACCATAGATAATAATAGAGGCGTTGAAGCAAAAGGACTCG
>JAYTOS010000181.1:0-1170 GCA_043747705.1 Bacteroidota bacterium | reverse complement strand
CAATTCTGCCGGAGCAGGCACTTGGTTAGCTGAAGGTGTACTGGCAAATCGGGCCATACAATAGTGCGCTTCATTTACATCACACAATCCACCCTCCGTAATCTCTTGCCAGATAAAACCATTTCCATCATATACCGCCTTATACAATGGATCGGTATTTTGTTTTTTAATACCGGTAAATGCGCTGCCTGCAGCCACTATAACAGCGGCTACCAGGAATAACTGGATCTTTTTCATAAAATGTATTTTTAAAATTAATTGCCTACTCTGTTACCAGGTTTTCGGCTTCCCCTGCATTCATGCATGAATAAGTTTATCGCGATGATGGATATAATTAAAAAAAACAGGTTAAATACCAGGTGCTGTCCCCAGCTTAATTGACGTATCACGCCCCCGCATGAACAGGGTACCCGGTTAAAGCCGTGAAGTAATACCACAGCAGTGTACAAAGTAAAAAGTAATAACAGCAGCAGCGAAGCCATCAGGCCCAT
The DNA here is from genome assembly GCA_043747705.1 of Bacteroidota bacterium. Taxonomy (GTDB): domain Bacteria; phylum Bacteroidota; class Bacteroidia; order Chitinophagales; family Chitinophagaceae; genus Sediminibacterium. The sequence continues at coordinate 679 of JAYTOS010000181.1, read as the reverse complement.
TAACCGGCTTTTGTGAAACAAAAGAAAAACAGCGATCAATATTTCCAGCGACGGTAATCCCCAGGCGAGGTAAGGTGTGAACTGTTTATAAAAAGGCTGGTTTTGCAGGTCAGCGATAAATTGCTGGAAGTTAAGGAACTTGGCAAGTCCCGTATAAAGAAACAATGCTACCAAAAGGCTGGATAGAATGATAACCCAATTTTGTTTCATGGTAATAGCTATTGGTTAAGGTGCAAGCTATTACTGAAGTATTATGCGGGATGAACGCTTTGTTATGCAGGGACAACTGATTTGTGTTTTTAAATACGTTGTTACATTAGGTTAGAAAATAACGTGTTGTGGTAATAGGAAATATATGTTTAGTGGCCTTTAAAATGACACTATTCTTTATGCATGAACCATTGTCGCTCAGGGCCGCTGGGCCCCGTCCTTGTTACCGGGCTGCTTTGGCCTCTGACAAAATGTGCTTCGCATCATTTTGCCTGTCTTCGCCTTCGCTTGACACCGAACCCAAAGAGGCCCGTCCACATGGACTGATGTGAAATTATAGGATTAGGTATAATAAGCGCAAAGGTCTATTTCTAGTAATTTTGAAATGGCCTCTGAAAAAAAGCGTTAAGAAATTTACGGAATGTAGCGTTAAGAAATGAACGATGCCTGGCTTTGATATATTGTTGAA
>JAYTOS010000180.1:0-1511 GCA_043747705.1 Bacteroidota bacterium | reverse complement strand
TGTGGATTAATATGGTTCCGATAATCCAGATAAATGCTATTTTGCTTATGTGTTCCGCTTCTTCTATGATACACAACAAGCCCCCTTGCTACTTTATGTGTAAATAGCGGGCCTTTTAAATCTTCCAGAATTGTTAAGGCAAGGTCGATACCCGCGCTGATACCTGCGCTTGTATAAACATTATTACTCTTTATATACAAAATATCAGTTAATACTTTTGCCCTTGGGAACTGAACTTGAAAAGCATTCACTCTCCGCCAATGAGTAGTGCATTCGGTATCCGTTAATAAACCCGCATGACCCAAAGCAAAAGCACCATTGCAGATAGAACATACAAATACTTTATTTTCCGAGCATTTCTTTAACCATTTAAAAAAATCATTTTCTGCACGAAAAGAGATGCTATTCACATATTCACTATCCATACCGGTGATAAAAACAAAATCACCTTCTTTTAAATCGGCTTCTTTGTAATTTGGCAATTTACCAAACCCGAGACCAGCTGTACTTGTCGGTTCCATGCTGAACTGGTAAAATTCAATATCAATCTTGAAACCATAAAATTTAGCTTAGGTAAAAACCTGCACCGGACCTGCCAGATCAAGCAGTTCAACTGTAGGGGGTATAATAAAAGCTATCTTTTGCATAATACTTGGTTTAACATTTTGAAATAAAAGTAAAATGAAGTTTAAAATAAAAACAGACAATAAAACGTCTAAAACGGACATCAAAAGTTAATGGTGATCCCGGCTCCAAAATTCATATTACTATCGTAATGAGTTGACGAGGAAAAATATTTGGTTGCCCTATACCTGAAACCTGCCATATATTCCTTATCTGTATTAATCATAAAATTAAAGCGTAGTATTTGGGTAACAGGTACATCTTCCCTTCCGGGAGTGTAAATTACCAAAGCGACCTGCATTGGAAATGCGGAGCCTTTAACCGACTTCATTAAATACGGTAACTTATCAATTTTCCTGTTCACCGGGAAGTATTTCCCGGCAGTCTTTACAGAATATGAGAAAGCCCATTCATTATGAACAGGCTTTCTCAACTTATTATCAGTTACGGATAATCTATCCTCTTCCTTTGATCAGTTGTACCACTTTGCGTTTGGCACCCTGTATCAGTTCTGCATAGTATGTGCCGCTGCTGTAGTTATGTCCAATCTGTATCGTACTGTTTGAGCCGATCTTCGATTTGGCATCTACCACCCTGCCGCTTGCATCCATTACACGCATACTCACCGGTGTCTGGTATTTACTCTCCAGTTTTAAAGTGAAGTACGTGGTACTTGGATTTGGCATTACCGTTACTTTTAGCTCTTCTTCAGTAGAAACAGTACTTGCTGTAACTTCTTTCGTTGCATTGGAACTACTACCACCGGTTGATGTTGCGATACCATTTCCACATGGCGTCTGATCACAACTTCCTAATCTGTCGCCAATATGGTTACCCAAGTGCGCCGGTACTGCATTCACACTAATTGACAAGGTTTGTCTGTTACT
>JAYTOS010000179.1:0-8949 GCA_043747705.1 Bacteroidota bacterium | reverse complement strand
TCTAATATTTTCATAGCCTGCCTGAAACCATCCCCTACCTCACCTAAACGGTTAGCATCGGGTATGCGGCAGTTATCAAAGATCATTTCTGCCGTTTCACTGGCACGCATGCCTAATTTATTTTCTTTTTTCCCCGCTAAAAAACCAGCTGTGCCTCTTTCTACTACAAAAGCAGTTGAGTTGCCACTGGTGCGGGGTTCGCCTGTACGGCAAATAACAACAGCTATATTGCCAGTTTTACCGTGCGTGATCCAGCTTTTGGTTCCATTTAATAACCAGCCATCGCCGTCTTTAACAGCAGTTGTTTTCATATTGCCAGCATCACTTCCGGTATTGGGTTCGGTTAAACCCCAGGCCCCCAGCCATTCTGCGGTTGCCAGCTTTGGAAGCCATTGTTTTTTTTGCGTTTCTGTACCGAAAGAAAGGATATGATTGGTACAAAGTGAATTATGCGCTGCAACACTTAGTCCAATGGAGCCGCAAACTTTTGAAATTTCCTGTATTATCGCATTGTACTCGAAATAACTGAGCCCTGCCCCGCCATAAATTTCCGGCACCAGCACTCCCATCATACCCAATTTGCCAAGTTCCTTAAAAATATGCAGGGGAAATTCCTGGCTTTCATCCCATTCCATTATATGTGGTTTGATGTATTGCCGGGCAAAGTCTCGGGCTGTTTGGGCCACCTGTTCCGTTATTTCGTTGGGTTGAAAATTCATAAGGGTTCCTTTTAAATAGACGGAGGTCACCACACAACAAGCAATCGTTCTTATGGCAACCTCCTGAAAACAAACGTCCGTTAGTTTTCGTGGCAAAAGTAGGGTAAAATACATCAGAACCAAATAGATTTTTAGAAGATGGTTTAATCCACTTTTACCTGCCCGACAATTTTCTGAAATAGGGAATCGGAAATAAAAACGATCTTTTTAAGGTCATTTACAGATTGGTAGGGACCATATTGTTGCCGGTATGCAATAATCGCCCTGGCAACAGCATCGGGGATATTGGCCCTTATACGTAACTCATACGCTGAAATTGTATTCAAATTTATTTTTTGTATTGTTTCAGAAACTGTTCGCAGGTAAGGGGCTATCAAACGGAATACAGAATCGCTGATACCATATGTTGTTTTTACCTGTGCCTCATTGGTAAATCCACCCATTCTTTCACGGTACTTCATTATACGGTTGGCCAAGACCTCACCGATACCGGGTAGCGATTTCCAGTCTTCAATAGTAGCTGTGTTGATGTCGATAATTGAGGGTTGTGGGTTAGATATACCTATCTTTTTGGTTGGATAAGGAGATGATACCGTTTCAGCAATTTTCACATATGGAATAATACGGTCTGCCACTTCTTTTTTCATCCCCCATATTTTCCGGATATCTTCCGGTGATTTAAAACGCCCGCCTTTGTTGCGATAATTGAGCAGCGTGTGGATGGTTTTATCACTTATACCCAACCGTTTCCATTCTCTTTCAGAAATCGTATTGGGATCAAATGGAAATAAAACAAACGATAGCGGCTCATTTGCATACTTCGATACATTAAATGATTCGCGAGGTTCGGCCATGCTGTCCTGCGACAATTGTGTGGCTTTACTATCCTTTACAAAATCACGAAGGGCTTTGCTGAGAACAGGCGGGCTGTGTTTTACCGGATAAAAATAAGGTGCCGCAATAAACAAAGCGATCAGCAACAGCAGTGCAATCGCAGCTATGCGTTCCTTCTTGCTGAAGGTGAAATAATCTTTCCATATCCTTTTCATACCGTAACATTTTAAGGTTCGTGTATTCAAAGGGGGTTACTGTTACAAACTAATCTTCAATCCATCATAAGCTAACCGGATATGCGGGGGCAGTTCCCGGTTAATGTCTTCATGTTTTCCTAACTGGTGACTGATATGTGTAAAAAACACTTCCGGCACTTCCAGTTCCATAGCCATTGCTACAGCTTCTTCCAGCGTAAAGTGTGAAACATGTGATTCCTTTCTAAGTGCATTTAACACCAATACTTTTGAACCTTTTATTTTTTCTTTTTCAACATCTTCTATACGGTTGGCATCAGTGATATAGGTAAAATCGCCAAACCGAAAACCATATACCGGCATTTTATGGTGCATTACCTGGATGGGTTGAACGGGTATATCACCAATAACAAAAGGGCTTTCATCAATCGTAACCAAATTCAGTTCCGGCACACCGGGGTATTTGGTATCTGTAAACGCATAATGGAAATCCCTCCGCACCGCTTCTTCCGTTAAAGAATTAGCATAAATATCCATCGCTTTTTTAGTAGTGAAATTAAATGCGCGGATATCATCCAACCCAGCCATATGGTCTTTATGGGGATGCGTAAAAAGAACTGCATCTAAATGGCGGGTGCCTGTTCGCAACATCTGGTAACGAAAATCCGGCGTGGTATCCACAACCAAACTGGTAGCAGCTGATTGTACCAAGATACTGCTGCGCAACCGCTTATCATGCACATCCGTAGAAGTACACACTTCGCATTGGCATCCAATCATAGGTATGCCGGTACTAGTGCCGGTTCCAAGAAATGTTATGGTAAGGGATGGGTAGCTCACTTGTCAAATCTAAGCCAAATCGGATAACCCGCTTAGCGTATTAACCGCATATTTATGCTTCTGTGGCGGCTTTTTTTACTACTTCCTCGTACAGCTTCTGCGATTCGTGGGTAAGTTTGTCGAATTCAATATTCAGTTGCGGAATAATATCCAATAAGGTATTGATACGGCCTTCCACATTGAGAAACTTATTCAGCACTACAATCTTTCTTTCTTCCAGCAGGCACCAACCGCTTTGAAAAGTGCCCCGTTCATACCTCACCACATAGCCTGAATCGCCTAGGATATTGCCCAGTTTATCTAAAGTAGTCTGTGTATATTTCATAACCTGAATCGTGAGTAGTCAGTCGTGAGTATAATAGCATTACAAAAGTAATGAACTGCAGAGCAGCCGAAGCAATCAAAATACAGGAGTTATTCACATATTTTCGCAGGACTCACGACTCACGATTCACATATTTTTACTCACCATCTTAATAACCGGTATAATCATCTCCTCCAGGCTGATACCGCCATGCTGAAATGTGTTCTTATAATAATTAACATAGTGATTGTAGTTATTGGGATAACATAAGAACCCATCTTCTTTAGCAAAAATAAATGAAGAGTTCACATTAGGAACGGGTAAGCCTGCTTCTTTGGGGTCTTTAAATGCCAATACATCACGGGGTTCGAAATTGAGGTTGCGGCCATGTTTATAACGGAGGTTGGCCGTAGTCTGTTTATCGCCAATTACTTTATGCGGGGTATTCACCCTAACGCTTCCATGGTCGGTAGCCAATACAATATTTATTTTTTTATCCGCTATTTTTTTCAATGCCTGGTGAAGCGGGCTATGTTCAAACCAACTGCGGGTAATACTTCGGTAACTCGCTTCATCACTGGCCAGTTCTTTCAATACTTCCATTTCGGTGCGGGCATGACTAAGCATATCTACAAAATTATAAACGATAATGTTCAGGTCGTTTTGTAACAGGTTATGGATATTGCTTACGAGTTGCTGCCCGTCGTGGTGGTTAACAATTTTATTATAGCTGAATTTAATGTCTTCCTTTTTCAACCGTTTTAACTGTGCCCGTAAAAAATCTTCTTCGAACATATTCTTTCCTCCTTCCTCATCATCATTCTTCCATTGCTGGGGAAATTGTTTTTCTATATCTATCGGCATCAGTCCCGCAAAAATGGCATTACGGCAATACTGTGTGGCGGTTGGCAGTATGGAATAAAATGTTTCTTCTTCCAGTATGCGGAAGCTTTCGGCAAATATGGGTTGGATGGCTTTCCACTGGTCGTAGCGCAGGTTATCTATCAATATAAAAAAAAGCGGTGTGCCTTTTTCTAAATGTGGCAACACTTTAAACTGGAACAAATGATGGCTCATGATGGGTGCCGAAAAACTTTTTGGGTTAAGCCAGGATGTATAATTTCTGCTGATGAATTTAAAAAATTCCGTATTTGCTTCCTGCTTCTGCGCCTGGAAAACTTCGCGCATTTCGGGACTATCGCTTTTTTCCATCTCCAGTTCCCAATACACTAATTTTTTATAGATCTCCATCCACTCATTATAATCGGGGTTATTACTGAGTGCCATAAACAATTCCCTGAATTGCTGCTGGTATGCCGTAGTTGTTTTTTCGGCTACTAACCGTTTATTATCAATGATCTTTTTTAAACTTAATAAAACCTGGTTAGGGCTAACCGGTTTTATTAAATAATCCGTTATCTGGCTGCCAATGGCATCATCCATTAGGTTCTCGGTTTCATTTTTGGTGATGAGTACAACGGGTACCTGGCTGTTAATGGCTTTTATGCGTGCCAGGGTTTCAAGGCCGGTTATGCCGGGCATGGTTTCGTCTATCAAAACCACATCTACCAGGTTGGTTTTTACATATTCAATAGCATCAAAACCATTAGTGAGTGTATGTACTTCATACCCTTTGTGTTCGAGGAATATTTTCTGCGATTGGAGGCTTTCGATCTCATCGTCGACCCATAAAATTTTTGCTACAGCCATAGTGTTGTTAGTCCGGGGTTTATTGTTTTTAGCCAGCAGTTGTGTGGATACTGCAGTTGCTAACTAAAATAAAAAATCATCCCTTTATTTACAGCATCAATAAAATTGATGCTTTGGTAAAGTACTTACATAAGGTTAGGTAGAAATGGCTGCGATAAGGGGTGTGTTTTAAATAAGACAGACTATTAAAAAAGTAAATCTATTTCATTCTGCCAGAACGGGCTTCTTATTTGTACTTTTGCATCCTTGCTTACTCACTGATTTAACAATTCAACAACAGGATGACGGCTATCAAAAGAAAAATCATTAACGATCCGGTCTATGGTTTCATTACCATTAACCATCCCCTGATCTTTTCCATCATTGCCCATCCTTACTACCAGCGGCTTCGGCGCATCCAGCAAATGGCTATGGCACAGCTGGTATACCCTGGTGCAGTGCATACCCGTTTACACCATTCACTGGGCGCTTATCATTTAATGAGTAATGCAGTGATTGAACTAAGGAATAAAGGCGTGGAGATAACTGATGAGGAAGATATTGCCGTAAAAGCTGCCATCCTTTTGCACGATATCGGCCATGGGCCATTTTCGCATGCACTGGAACATGTTTTGGTAAAAGGTGCCCATCATGAGCAGCTTTCGTTACAGATTATGCAAAGGCTGAACGAAGAAATGAACGGGCAGTTAACACTTGCCATCAGCATATTCATCAATCAATACCATAAACCTTTTTTACACCAACTGATTAGCGGGCAACTGGATGTGGACAGGATGGATTACCTGAGCCGCGACAGTTTTTTTTCCGGCGTAAGTGAAGGTGTAATTGGTTATGACCGCATTTTAAAAATGTTAGTGGTACATGAAGGGCAGCTGATGGTAGAAGAAAAAGGCATTTACAGTGTAGAGAAATTTTTAGTGGCCCGCCGGCAAATGTACTGGCAGGTGTACCTGCACAAAACAGTTTTGGCTGCAGAAAAAATGCTGGTGAAGATATTAGAAAGGGTACGCAGTATTTATACCAAAGAAGATGAAAGGCTGATCACACTTTCGCAACTGGATTTTTTCCTTGGTCAATTCAATGGCCGGATGGATTCCGGTGCATTGGAGAAATTCTGTTCCATAGACGATCATGATGTGATGCATGCCATTAAACGCTGGAGCCATCATCCTGATAAAATATTGTCGCTTCTTTGCAGCCGTTTCCTCAATCGCCAATTATATAAAGCAAGGATACAGGCTGAACCTTTTGAGGATGATTTTATCCGTTCAAAACAAGCACAGGCTATCCAGCAGTTTGGCATAGACGCAACAGATATCCAGTACCTGTGTTTTACCGGCGAAGCTACCAATACACTATACCAAACCAAAGACGAACGCATTAATATTCTTTTTAAAGACGGTACGGTAAAAGATATATCAGGTATTGACAATGCATTAATTCACCAAAACCTTTCCGCACCCGTTAAAAAATTTTACATTTGTTTGTTGACGTAACCCGTCGTAAATAGACTATAGACCATAGTTTTGATACGGGTTCCATGGACTATCGACCACGGACCATTTACATAAACCCCTCATTATGCAATTCAATGCGGCACAAATAGCCATGCTTATTAATGGCAAACTGGAAGGAGATACTGCTGTATCAGTAGCTTCTTTTGGTAAGATTGAAGAAGCCTGCGAGGGACAATTGTCTTTCCTCGCCAACCCCAAATATGAGGAGTACCTGTATAGCACCAAAGCTTCGGTGATAATTATTAATGAAAGCCTGGAACTGAGACAAAAAGTAACCGCCACACTTATCAGGGTTCCTGATGCTTATACGGCTTTTGCCATATTGCTGGCCAAATACCAGGAACTGGCTACACAGCAGCTTACCGGCATTCAACAACCCAGTTATATTGGCGCTACAGCCAGTTTGGGAGAAAATATTTTTATTGGTGCTTTTGCCTACCTCGGAGAAAAAGTTGTCATCGGAAATAATGTAAAAATTTTCCAGGGTGTGGTATTGGGCAATAATGTACAGATAGGCGACAATAGTATTGTTCATGCCGGAGTTACCATTTATTTTGACTGTGTGATTGGGAAAAATGTAATCATTCACGCCGGCACCGTTATTGGAAGTGATGGATTTGGCTATGCCCCACAGCCAGATGGCGGCTTTAAAAAAGTACCCCAGATAGGCAATGTAGTGGTAGAAGATTTTGTAGAAATAGGTGCTAATACCACTATTGATCGGGCCACTATGGGCTCCACCATTATACATACCGGCGCTAAACTGGATAACCTGATACAGATAGCCCATAATGTGGAGATAGGAACCAATACAGTTATCGCTGCACAAGCAGGCATCAGCGGCAGTACCAAAGTGGGTAAGAATGTTATGATAGGCGGCCAGGTAGGAACAGCAGGACATATCAGTATTGCCGATGGCAGCAAGATTGCCGGACAGAGTGGTGTTACCAAAAGTGTAAAAGAGCCAAACCGGTCTATTAATGGTACACCTGCCGCCGATTTTTCAAGTTCGCTCCGTATCCAGGCCATGACACGAAATCTGCCTGATCTGGAAAAAAGGGTTAAAGAATTGGAAAAAATGGTGGAGCAGCTCCTCACCGAACGTGTTAATGCCTGAATAAACCCATTAAACCGCACCGAAATCTTATTTTTGCAGCATATATTTTCGATAAACTAACCTGCCTCACGATAATCGATGGCCGGCACATGCGTAGCAAATACCTGTTCAAATTAATTGAACAGGTGGGGGAATTTGTATAAAACCCGGCTTACACATAAACTGAATCACAGAATGGATATAAATTTCAACCCCGACAAGCAACATACCCTTAACAGTCCCATCAGTATCAGTGGCACCGGGTTACATACCGGTGTTTTGGTAGATATGACCCTAAAACCGGCGAACCCGGGGTTTGGCATCCAGTTTCAACGCGTGGATATGCCACAGCAACCCATTATTAAAGCAGATTGCGATTTGGTAACGGATACTAGCCGGGGCACTACATTACAGATAGGCGATGCCAAAGTAAGTACCGTGGAACATGTACTGGCTGCATTAGTGGGCATGGGCGTAGATAATGTATTAATTGAACTGAATGGCCCTGAGATACCCATTATTGATGGCAGCTCTGCCCCTTTTATCGCTTTGATCGAAGAATCTGGCGTAATAGAACAGGAAGCTACCAAAGCATGGTACAGCATTGATGAGAACATTTACCATTACGATGATGAGAAGCGTGTAGAAATGGTGGCTCTCCCCGCCATGGATTACCAGATTACTACCCTGATTGATTTTAACAGCCCTGTATTAGGCACCCAGCATGCCGGATTAAAAACCATCAAAGATTTTAAAATCGAAATTGCACCCTGCCGTACATTTTGTTTTTTACATGAACTGGAAGCCTTACTGGATAATGACCTGATTAAAGGCGGTGATATTAATAACGCAATTGTTGTGGTTGATAAAGCTGTAACCGATGAGGAAATGTCGCGTTTGGCCAAAGTATTCAAACGCGATAGGATTGAAGTGAAGAGCGAGGGTTATTTAAATAACCTTGAACTGCATTTTCCCAATGAGCCGGCAAGGCATAAATTACTGGATGTTGTGGGCGACCTGGCATTAATAGGTTATCCCATTAAAGCGCGCATTATCGCTAACCGGCCGGGGCACAGTACCAATGTAGCGTTTGCCAAGAAGATCAAACAATACATCAAAAAGAACAGGCATGTAAAAGATGTACCGGTTTATGATCCTACCATGCCGCCAGTATTCACTTTAGAAAAGATAGAGAAGACCCTACCCCACCGTCATCCATTTTTATTTGTTGATAAGATCATTGAGTTGACGGATTCTTATATTGTTGGTGTAAAAAATGTAACCTTCAACGAATGGTTTTTTCCCGGTCACTTTCCCGGTAACCCGGTTATGCCCGGGGTATTACAGATAGAAGCATTGGCACAAACAGGTGGTATCCTTTGCATCAACTCCATGCCGGAGGGCCAGTACGATACTTATTTTTTAAAAATAGATAATTGTAAATTCAAACAGATGGTGAGACCGGGCGATACCATGGTATTAAAAATGGAATTCACCGGACCTATCCGCCGGGGTATTTGCGAGATGAGGGGAACAGTGTATGTGGGCGGAAAAGTAGCCACAGAAGCCGATCTTGTAGCACAGGTGGTGAGGAGGCCTTGAGGAAGGATACTGGATACTGGGTAATGGATACTATTGTTAAGTTAACCGTGAGTTGTCAGTTGTGAATAGTGAGTAATATCGCTGAAATTACTGATGTTACTCACAACTGACGACTCACTACTCACTTGAAATA
>JAYTOS010000178.1:0-1976 GCA_043747705.1 Bacteroidota bacterium | reverse complement strand
AACATTTCACCTGATGGTAACATAGTTTTATTTGGACGTAATTACAATCTTTTCTGGATGGATAAAGACAATTACGAGAAAGCTTTAAAGAATGAAGATGATTCTACCGTTGTTGATCATGCCTTCACCAAAGATGGTATGGAGTTTTACAGCTATGCCTCCGATGGTAATGGAGAAAATAATGTTGATAAGGAAAAGAATAAGAATAAACGTAAACCTGTTTTCGCATTTTGGTCTTCCGATTCGAAACATTTTGTTTTAGAGCGAAACGACAGCCGCAAAGTGAAAGACCTTTGGGTAATCAACAGCCTCAGCGATCCACGTCCTACTTTAGAAACCTATAAATACCAGATGCCGGGCGATAAGGAATCGCCGATTGATCATGTATATATTTTTGATATAGCCTCACAAACAGGTAAGGAAATGGGGCTTTCACAGTTTAAAGACCAGAACATTTCTGTCTGGGCTGATCCCGGAAAGATCAATACCCGTGATGATGATTTCAGACCGCAGAAATGGCTGGGTACCAACGATAAATTCTATTTTACCCGCACCAGCCGCGATTTGAAGAAAGTGGATGTATGTGTTGCCAATGTGGCAACAGGAACTGTGAAAGCTTTAATAGAAGAACGCTTCAATACATATATCGAGACAAGAAGATTGGGATTGATAAATGAAGGTAAAGAATTCATCCAATGGAGTGAACGCGATGGCTATGCACATTTTTATCTGTATGATGAGAATGGTAAACTAAAAAACCAGATCACTTCTGGAACCTATCACGTAGAAAATATTTTGGCTATCGATGATGCCAAACGGGTGCTGTATTTCTCCGCTAATGGTAAGGAAGCAGCCGAAGATCCTTACTACCTGCACGCCTACAGAGTAAATTTTGATGGCAGCGGTTTAAAACTCCTGAACCCAGGCGAGTTTGAACATGCCACCAATATAAACGATGCAAAAAATTTCTTTATTGATAACTATTCCAGGGTAAATACTATTCCTAAATCAGCTTTATATGCAGTTGATGGCAGAAAAGTGATGGACCTCGAAACCGCGGACCTGAGTTCGCTTTTTTCAACAGGTTATAAATTTCCGCAAACTTTTAAAGTGAAAGCAGATGATGGGATTACCGATATCTATGGTGTTATGTATAAACCCTTCGATTTTGACTCTACTAAAAAATATCCTGTTATTGAATACGTTTATCCCGGTCCTCAAACTGAAGCCGTCAACAAAGCTTTTAGCCGTGGCATGGATAGAACAGAACGCCTTTCACAGTTAGGTTTCGTAGTGATAACAATGGGTAACAGGGGAGGACATCCGTCACGCAGCAAATGGTACCACAATTTTGGTTACGGTAACCTTCGCGATTATGGTTTGGCCGATAAAAAAGCCTGCGCAGAACAACTTGCCGATCGTTACCCTTATTTAGATATTAACAAAGTGGGTATCCATGGACATTCCGGCGGTGGATTTATGAGTACTGCCGCCATGTTGGTATATCCTGATTTTTTTAAAGTAGCTGTTTCCTCTTCCGGTAACCACGATAATTCTGTTTACAACCGTTGGTGGAGCGAACAACACCACGGTGTTAAAGAAACCATTGGTGATAAGGGTGATACCAGTTTTATTTATAATATTGAAAAAAACCAGGACCTCGTTAAAAACCTGAAAGGGCATTTGATGTTATCAACCGGCGATATTGATAATAATGTACACCCCGCTAATACAACACGGGTGGCCAATGCCCTCATCAAAGCCAATAAACGTTTCGACCTGGTAATATTGCCAGGCCAGCGACACGGTTATGCCGACATGACAGAATATTTTTTCTGGCGTATGGCTGATTATTTTACTGAATATCTGATGGGCGATAAAACCGATCGGAGTGTAGACATAGAAGAAATTAATAAAGAAATTGAACAAACCGGTGTGAAAAGCGGCGGTGCTGCGGCGGCAGGAAGGAGAGGTGG
>JAYTOS010000177.1:0-6256 GCA_043747705.1 Bacteroidota bacterium | reverse complement strand
GAAAAAATTGCCGATAAGGATGAATTGATTGAAAAAGAATTTAGCGATTTCAAGCAACAAATACGGTGGTTGCATTACTGGAACAGGTACAAAATACTTATTGCTTTGACTGTTGCTGTTTTCTTTTGCATTATGGTATTCCTTTCGGGGAGATGACTTGATGTTTAATTGAATGGAATGGTAATAATGATAGGTGGCTTGATTTGATTAAAGCTGAATTATACAAACTGCTACACATTTATAAAAATGGCAGGTCTACTTATATTATCATAATGCAAAAAGGCTGCACGAAACGGCAGCCTTTTATATTGACACACAAATAAATTATATTATTGATGCAGGTATGGAAACAATACCCTTGCTTTAGTTCCTGTGGTAAGATCTCCATTACCCCTGTAAATCAAGGTATAAACACGTTGGTTACCTAAAAAACCGGGAGTAGCAATAGAAATGGCAAGGTTTTGCAAAGTACCTGCTCTTCTTACATAAAATGTATCACTAACCTGTGAATTGTAAGGGAAGGTTTGGAAATTAACAATCTGACCAGGTTTAATCGCATTGAAAATATTGGCATTCCTTCTTGCAGAAAACACATCAATATTAAGCCCCGCGGTATCATTTAATACTGCATGTACAAAACGAACGCTATAATTGCCATTACTGGGTTTTGTGTAATTATCCTGCAAAATAATTTTTGATGAGTCAGTAGCTGATTTGAAATTATCAGTTACAATGATTGAGTAATACTGCCCTTTCGTAAATATTTTGGTAAACAAGGTTAGTGGTATTGAATCTGTGTTCACCGTTCCTGCCACTGTTAATTTAATATTCACTAACCCCTGGGGAACAGCAATATAACCAAAAGCAGTATTGATAGTGGGGAAAAGGCCTGCATACGTAATTAACGGGCCATTTACTTTGGCGTTATTAACAAAAATATTAAAGGAGTCAGGGGCATTAAAAACCTGCCGGAAAAAAGGCGAAGCATGTATAACCCTTACAAAAGCCTGATCATCCGTTGTAGCGAAAGGTGCTACAATGTCTGCTTGCTTTTTGCAGGCAATAAACGTAATCAATACGGCAGCAGTTAATGTAGTATAGGAAAGAATTTTTTTCATCGTTTTAAGTTTTGTATATGATTACTTTTGAGAGAACCAGCTTTCTTTGGTGTGAAAATCCGCTTTATCTGCACCTATACGTATAAGCTCATTTAAATTCCAAACATACTCAGAGTTAAACCTTGGCCTTACCCTGTACACAGGTTTACCACCATTATCTACATACAAATTAATGCCGGTGGGAATGGCAAAGTCTGAATATACCTGTTTACCCGTTGCAGGGTCGAGGTCAGTATAATGATACCTTCGCATATCAACCCAGGTTTCCAAAATACCATGGCCCCAGAGCGAGATGTATTTCTGCAGCATAATATGCGTTAATGTAAGCGTGGCGGGAACAACTAAAGGGTTAGCTAAGTATGCAATTTTTGCGCCATCAGTTATAACGTTGGCTGGCGCAATATTGGTGCTGTATAAGGTACTCAGCATATCGAAATTTAAACTGATCCCTAATTTATAAGCAGTCATAGCGGTACCGGTTTCGCCTTTCCGCAAGGCTGCTTCTGCTATCATAAACTGAATTTCACTTGCTGTTAATACGGGTGACTCAGCATAATTTCTGAAAATATAAGTACATCCAATATCATTGCCACCTGCCGGAGCCACAGTCGTTGTATTGGTACTTCCGTAAAAATTGTCAGGCCGGTCACTTACATTCGCAATCCCGGCAACACCTTTATTAGGCGTAACACCTACAAACGTTCCATTAGGGTTTGTCTTAAAAAAATACCATCTTCTTGGGTCAACCACACCTGGTAGAGCAGCATTGGCACCTGTTAATAATTTAACTGAGTACTCACTTTGGCGTAATGATCCGATACCATTATTGCTATAGGGCCCATTAAAATTTGCGCTTCTATTATTACCTGTAGGTGTATATTTTAATGTTGCATTATCCGCATTGCTTTTGATGGATAGATTAGCATAGTAAATAACCGAGTCCGGTTTGTAATTTGCTTTATTACTTAAATGGTTATAAGATCTCGCCAATATGCCATAAACGAATTTTTTCCATTTTGTAACATCTCCGTTATAAAAATACGCATCCCCTAAAGCAAGGTTAGCCTGGCTTACCCCATCCCCTGTTTTATTCAGGTTATCTAAAGAAGTAAAACAAAGCTGCCGAACATAGGTATACACATCTTCTTGCGTATCGTATTTAAACGTAAGTTGACTTGTGTTAAATGCTTCTTTCAGTATAACCTCGCCATAGTGATCACTAATGGTTAACCAGCTCCAGGCAAAAATGGCCTGTCCAACACCCACGTAATCCCATTTCTTATCATCACCAGACCATTTAATCATATTGTTAAGGTTCTGGCCAAGATCATAATAATGTGTTCGCCAGGTGGATGTTGCATTATCAGACTGGATGCCCCCCATCTGGTCATACAGGTCACCTGGAGTAACAAATTGCCAGTTTTGTATGTAGCGGCCAATAAAACGCATATCATTGGCGGTGCCATGAAAAGCTGAATTGCCAACCATACTTGCCTCTATCCCCGGCAATAACTGTTCTACCGCAACTTTAACATCTGCGTTGGGATTTTGATAAGCCTCATCAATTTTCTTACTGCAGGAAACCACTGTTGTAATGGCAACTGTAAGAAAGAATATTTTAAAGAATGTATGTTTCATAATGTATACTTTATAGATTAGCTATTTGTTTAAATGGATTTGATTAAAAATTTGCTCTCAAACCAACATTCACGCTGATCGGTGTTGCAATATTGCCATAATCAAAACCAAACCCGCCTACGCCTCTTGTACCTGCCGTATTACCACTTACAGCCGGATCCGCACCCAGGTAATTCGTAAACAAAATCAGGTCATTACCCGTTACAAAAAAGCCCAAAGACTTTAGGAATGTCAGATTCCTCATTGCTTTAGCAGGTAATGTATAATTGATTGTGATATCCCTCAACCTGAACCAGTTCACATTTTTCTGAATAAATTCTTCTTCTGGCATTCTTGTGGTATAGTAGGCCTGTAAATCATACGGTGTTACTACAATGGTGTTCCTGGTTGGTGTACTGCTATTTTGAAAACCATCATTTAATACTCCCTGAACTACCCTTGGTGTTTTTCTATCATCATTTCTGGTACTCTTACCTCTGGTAGTAAGGAACATATCAGTACCATTAAAAATGTCACCACCTACTTTAAGGTCCCAAAGCATACTTAAAGTCCAGTTTTTATATTGGAAACTATTATTGATGCCTAATGTATAATTCGGGTTACGGTCTCCTCTTACTCTAAAAGTATTATCCACAACAGGTAACCCGTTTGCCGGATCAATCAATATATCTCCGTTGTTGTTTCTTGCATATCCGAATGCCGTAATACTGGTACTTGGCCCGCCCCTTACTAATCCGCCCCTTGCATTGGCATATAACCAGGTATCAGAAATATAAAATTCAGGTACGTTATCAGGTAAGGTTAGTACTTCATTTCGCATCCTGTTGAAATTCAGTCTGACATTCCATGAGAAGTTTTTGTTTTGTATAGGCGAAGCGTCTAAACTGATCTCGATTCCTTTATTACGGGTTGAGCCCACATTCAACGTATTCAGTACATAGCCGGTAGCATAACTTGCGCGGAAGTTTTCTGCAATTTGTTTTTCATTAAGCGTATTATAATAAGTAATATCAAGGTTGACCCTGCTGTTAAAAAATTTAAATTCAGCTCCCAATTCGTAGGTTTTCTGACGCTCGGGTTCAAGAAAGAAATTATTGTTATTAAATGCATAAGCATAACCACCGCCACTGGACTGTACAAAGTTAAATACCGACTGGTTAGCATAAGGTGAGCTGGATCGTGCGGTTTGTGCCAATGATCCCCTGATCTTTAAAAAATTAACGACATTCCCTTTTTTGATGAAAGGAAAGATGTCCGACATAATCAAACTCATGCTACCTGCCGGGTAATTATAATTCCTGAAATCTGCTGGAAAAATAGATGAGTTTTCAAACCTGTGAGAATAAGAAATAAATGCCAGGTTTTTATAACTTATGGCTACTTCGCCAAAATAAGCTGCCTGCCTGCTCAAACTGGTATTGTAGCCACCGTTTCTTTGTGCATTACTTAAGCGGGTTCTTCCGGCAAACGCTGTATTGTTGCTATCCATGCCAAAAGCATAATTGCCTTTTAATAAGGTACCCGAAACTGCATACATTTCGGTTCTGTAATCCTGCCACATATTTCCTACCATTACCCTTCCGGAGAAGTTACCAATTGTTTTCTTAGCCGTAGCCGTAATTGTGTGGTTATAGCCATAATAATTTCGATAATAATTATCCTGCTGTCCTTTTGTTGAAAGGTTTAATGAAGAAGCAGAATCAATTAATGAAAACCCTTTTGAGGTATAGGTATCATATCCAAACCTGCCGGCAATAGCCAGCCAGGGGGTAGGATTTATATTAATACCCAGGGTGGCAATAACACGGTCCGTTAGATCGCTGCTCCGATTGAAAACTGAATTAAAAGCAGGGTTGTCATATTCATTATTACCAAGTTTTATTTTGTAGGCATTTTCATCCACATAATTGCGGATATCATTATCAATTGGCCAAACCAATAAGTTCAACAGGTAAGAACCTGCTCCACGCAAAGGTTTGTCATTCGTACTCCTTATGTAAGAAAGTGAAGGTGATACATCAATATACTTCCCGATTTTGGTCGTATTGGATAACCGGAAATTATATTTTGTAAAATTATTATTAGGCACTACCCCTTTTTGATCAAAGGCTGATCCTGAAAGGCGCCAAGAAACATTCTTCTTCCCATATTCCATACTGATATTGTGCGTTTGCGCAAATCCTGTCTGGAAGAAATTATGTACGTTGTCGAACTTATTCACATCAGCCCCATAAGCCGGCCCGAAATAAGTAAACAATAAATTATCACTTACCCCGTTGTTCCCCGGGCTGTATTTAGTAGAATAGCTTGGAATACGATTTAATACCTGCCAACGAAAACTATTATCATAAGCAACAGAAATTTTTCCATCCGCTTTTGCTTTCTTAGAAGTAATTACAATGGCACCAGAACTGGCCTGGCTACCATACAGGGCCGTGGCTTCGGGCCCTTTTAATACGGTTACCGATTCTATATCATTGGGATTTATATCGGCGATACGATTTGTATAATCATTGGTTCGGTTTGGCTTATCAGAAGCAAGGCCCAATTGTGACCCACCATTACTTGTTTCGTTTACGGTCTGGTTATCAACAATGATCCCATCTATTACAAATAGAGGCTGGTTACTCAAGGCCATTGAATTAAATCCTCTTAATACAATGGTAGATGATGCCCCTGCCTGGCCACCAGTTGGCGCAATAGTTACACCGGCCACCCTGCCTTGTAAACTATTTACGAAATTTTCACGCTGGCTTTCGGCAATTTCCTTACCGGTTACTTTCTGAACAGAATAACCTAATTCACGCGGTTTTCTTTTGATATCCATAGCTACAACAACCTCATCCAGCTCAGTTACCTCGGTTTTCAGAGAGACATTTAACTGTGAACCATTTACGACAACTTGTTGAGTAGCATACCCCACAGAAGTAATTTGTAATGTCTGGCCTTTAGTGGCTTTGATCGTGAACACACCTTTATCGTTCGTTTGGGCAGCCGTATTTGTACCCATAACCCTGATATTAGCACCTGCCAATGGTAGGTTTTTATCAGCATCCTTAATAGTTCCGGAAACTGTTTGGCTTTGCCCATAAGATGGCAACGAGAAAATGAAAAGCAGCATAACGACAGCTTTCATCAAAGAAGCGATTTTTCTCATAATGAGTTTTTGGTTTTGGTAATTCAGTTAAGTACTTGGCGTGAAAGGAAACTTTCCTGTTCAATTTTCATAGGACATGCAAACCCCGCAAAACATTGCATCATTTAACATTTTTTTTTACGCAAAAAGCCGCAAAAAGTAATTTGAGACAAACCATACAGGAAATGATTGGGCAATGTTAAAATTTGAAGTTCATATAAACGAATTTATTTAATCACAATTCCTTTAGCGGATAATAAAGGACCTAAGATATCCTTAAAAAACGCAAAAAACCGCATTTAAAGGGTGATGGGATAAAAAACAGGGTTATTTTTATAAGACAGTAAGCCCTTTTTCCCGGTAA
>JAYTOS010000176.1:0-5674 GCA_043747705.1 Bacteroidota bacterium | reverse complement strand
CGCGATTTCTATGAAAATTTCGGGCCAATGAACCAGCCTTATTTTCATTACCATTATAACGGGTATTCCTGGCCGGTAAAACTTTTAAAGAAATAGAATTTCAATAAGAGTTTAAAGAGTGTAGCAAGAGGAAGCTCTCCTTTGCTCCTTTGCTCTTTTTCTCCTGTCCTTCTCTTATTAAAATTTTTAATGCTTTCGTGATGCCAGTATCTGTTCAGCGATCAGGAGATCGGCTGGCCGTGTGATTTTAATGTTTTCATATTCCCCATCAATTAGAAATACTTTTTCCCCTGATGCTTCCACTACAGTTGCCTCATCTGTGAATGAATCTTTGTATTGAGTGTTGAATGCGGGCAATAATATTTCACTCCGAAATGTTTGCGGTGTTTGAATGATACGCACATGATTTCTGTCAGCCACTGCATGATCCTTTTCATTGATGATGCGTATGCTATCTGTAGCGGCCACTGCAGGGATGGCGCTTCCTTTTTCTAGAGCCTGATCGTAACAACGGCAAATGAGTTCTTTACTTACAAGGCAGCGAACACCATCATGTACAAATACAATAGAGGGTTCGGTTATATATGGTAGCCCCTTCTGCACAGAATGAAAACGGGTAATACCTCCTTCAGTAATTACCACCCTTTTTTCAGCGCCAAGATCTTTACATATTTTTTCGCCTTCCTCAATATTATTTTTAGGTAATACCAGTATAATTTGCAGATCATCAAACGTTGTAAGAAAAATATGCAATGTGTACCACAATAAAGGCTTTTGCTGCAATAACAGGAACTGTTTAGGCATATCTGCCCTCATTCTTTGCCCGCTGCCACCTGCCACTATTACTGCATATTTTTTCATACATTAACTTATATACGTTTTGGCTGTTTTAGCTTACTAACAAAGGCACAAAAAAGAGCTACAAAAGTAGCCCCTTTCATTTTCTCATGTGTGTTACCTGTACCAAATATAATTATTTATAAATGGAAACCTCATTTACACCCTTACTATTTCTGGTACCCCGGTACATACCTGCACTGTTAAATATCATAGCGGCATTGCCCTGGGCATCCACCCCGATCATTCCCCCTTCACCCTGCATTTTCAAAAGTTTTTCGTTTACCACAATGTCCATGGCTTCCTGCAAGCTAAGGCCCTTATATTCCATTAAACAACTTACATCATACGCCGCCACACTGCGTATAAACATCTCACCATGCCCTGTACAACTGATGGCGCAGGTTTTATTATTGGCATAGGTGCCTGATCCGATCATCGGACTGTCACCTATACGACCATATTTTTTATTGGTCATCCCACCTGTTGATGTTCCACCGGCGAGGTTGCCATGCATATCACATGCAACTGCACCTACCGTCCCGAATTTTTTATCACGCATCAGCTCTTCCAGGTGGTGGTTGGTATGATCGAGGGAATAATTATCCGAATCGCGTATTGCTTTCCATTGATCATACCTGAACTGGGAGAAGAAAAATTCATCAGGCTCTAATTTAACGCCTTGCTTGATCGCAAAATCATTTGCGCCTTTTCCGCTTAAAAAAACATGGTTACTGTTGCGCATCACTTCAGTTGCCAGTTCAATCGGGTTACGCACATTGCGAACACCGGCAACAGCACCCGCCGATAAATCAATACCATCCATGATCGAAGCATCCATTTCCTGCACGCCTTTTTTAGTAAATACTGAACCACGGCCTGCGTTGAATAGTACATTGTCTTCCAACAGCACCAATGCTGCTTTTACCGCATTAACGGCTGTACCTCCTTCTTCCAGCACCGCATAACTGATATTTAATGCCTGCTGTAACCCATCAAAATAAGCGAGTTCCAGCTCGGATGTCATATCTTCTTTTAAGATTGTGCCCGCACCTCCATGTATAACTATAGTAAAATTTGACATATCTGTTTATTTCCCTGTTTTAGACAATCGAAAGTAGCCATTTCGTCAACTGAAAAAATCGAATAATAACTAACTATTGTTAGAGAAGGTTTAAGGTGGGGAGGAATTTGTTGGATGTTGTCGAAGTTCAATTATTTTAAATGTCAAATTTTAAATGTTGAATGATTAAACCATTAAAATATTTTCTGCAAATCTTCGAACCCAGAAACATTCAACATTTAACATTCAACATTATTACTCCCCCAGTAACAATTCACATTCCTGCAATAATTTTTCTCTATTGATAGCCGCTGTACCTACTTCTTCGCAAACCAAACCGCCGGCGATGTTTGCCATTTCTGCGGCAAGGTGCATGTCTTTGGTTGCGGCATATACTAATGAAGCTACTGCGATTACCGTATCGCCTGCCCCGCTCACATCAGCGATATTACGGATATGGGTAGGAATTATTTTTACATCATCGCCCTGCTGGTAAAATACCCCTTTTTCTGAGAGGGTGATAAATGAAATATCATGATGCAAATGTTGTTGTAATACTTTATGCATCTCTTTTAAAGAAAACAGGTCAATCGCATCTGTTAGGAGGCTCAACCCTTCTCTGACTTCTTTAAGGTTAGGCTTAAAAATAGTAACTCCTTTAAATGATAAAAAATTTTTTCTTTTAGGATCTACAGTAGTTATTACATTATGTTCCTTGCATAATTTGATCAGTTCAGTAATCAGGTTTTCTGTGAGAAGGCCTTTGTTATAATCCTCAAATACCAACACATCCGGTTTATGCGCTGTAAAATAGGTTTTTACTTTTTGCAATAATTCCTTTTCCAGTTCCGCATCAATGTCAGCGGTTATCTCTGCATCAAGCCGCATCATTTGCTGGTTACGGCTCATCACGCGGGTTTTATTAGTGGTGATGCGTTTGGAAGAGGAGATGATATAAGAAGTGTCAATTTTATTATCCTTCAATAATTGCAGGAGGTCATGTCCATCCTTATCATCACCAATAATAGAAATAATGGTGGTTTGTGCACCAAGAGATACAGTATTCAATGCTACATTGGCCGCGCCGCCTACCCTTAGTTCTTTTCTTTTCAATGCCACAACCGGTACAGGTGCTTCAGGAGATATTCTGTCTACGCTTCCCCACCAATAGGTATCCAGCATCACATCGCCAACGATGGCTACTTTGCGTGTTGAAAAATTTGAGAATAGTTTTTCAAAAATCATCAGGCTGTTTTTTTGGAATTACTCACTGCAAGATAATATAATGGGATACCTATCAGTGCAATGATTAGACCCGGCCAGGTATAATCCCGTTTATAAATAATGAGCAATACACAAAAGGCAATTCCCAAAACCATATAAATAGCCGGCAATACAGGGTACCCAAATGCTTTGTACGGCCTTTCTGCATCCGGCATTTTCATACGAAGGATAAATATTCCGCCAATGGTTAATACATAAAAGATTACTACGATAAACGATACCATATCAAGGAGGTCGCCATATTTACCACTCAAACATAACAGGGAAGCCACAATACATTGTGCCCATAGTGCCCATTCAGGCACTGCATTCTTATTTAAAGAGCCCGCTTTTTTAAAAAAAAGCCCATCCTGCGCCATCGTATAATATACACGCGCACCAGCAAGTATTAATCCATTATTACAACCAAAAGTGGAAATCATAATCATAATAGCTATCACATAAGTCCCCACATCCCCAAAAATCACATTAGATGCAGCCACAGCAACCCTGTCGGCTTTTGCAAAAGCAATATCATGTAAAGGCATTACACTTAAATACATCAGGTTGGTGGAAACATAAATAATGGTTACGATCATTGTTCCAAGAAACAAACTAAGACCAATATTTTTTTTAGGGTTCTTGATTTCTCCCGCGATAAACGTCACATTGTTCCACGCATCACTGCTGAAAATCGACCCTACCATAGATGCAGCAATGGCACCTACCGCTGCAGCACCAATCAAAGGCATGATGATTGTTGAATCAATTCCCGTACCGCCACTTGCGGTCATTTTCTGCATATGCCAGGCATCAGCCCAGTTCGCATGCCATACATCGCCTTTGGCCATAATAAAGCCAAATACTATAAGACCAAACAGGGACAATAATTTAGTTACGGTAAAAGTTGTTTGGATGAGTTTTCCACCTTTAATTCCGCGGGTATTGATGTAAGTGAGAAAGATAATTAGCAGAATAGATACCAATTGCGCAGTATATATTTTTATACTACCTATGCTGAAAAGGATATTTGAATCGGTTAATTCGAGCGCTGGAAAGAAATACCCCGCAAATTTACAAAATGCAACTCCTACTGCGGCGATGGTACCTGTTTGTATAACGGCAAAAAAACTCCATCCATACAAAAATCCAGTAAGCGGGTTGTAAGATTCTTTAAGGTATACATATTGACCGCCTGCTTTTGGAAACATGGCACTTAACTCGCCATAACTCATGGCCGCAGTAAGGGTCATAAAACCGGTGATCAGCCACACTACAATTAACCAGCCCGCACTGCCCACATTACGGGTAATATCGGCACTTACAATAAAAATACCGGAGCCGATCATACTTCCTGCAACGATCATCGTTGCATCGAAAAGGCCCAATGTGGGTTTAAACGAGGGTGTATTGTTCATAAAAAATCCCGCCTTTTATAGCGGGATGAAGATAATAAATATGATTGAAGTTTTATTTCTTCTTCTTATACAGAATATTCAGCCCTTTTATCACATCCGGGGTAATATCATACAGGCTGTCTTTCAAATACATCAGGTCGGGTGAACTGGAAAAAATAAAGGCATATCCTTTATCCTTATTATATTCTTTCAGGTAGTCTTCTATCTTCTTTTTTACATCTTGTAACCTTTTGAACTTTTGGTCCTCAAATTCATCGCTCATCATTTTTTCTTTGCCCTGGAAAACTTTTTCCATCTGCATCAGGTCCTGTTGCTTACTCGCCAGTTCCGCCTGTGATAAAGACGGGGCTATTTTTTGAAATTCCTGGTATTTAGAAGCAAACGTACTTTTAAGGTCACCTAATATTTTAGCATTAGCCTGGTCTTTGGTTTGCAGTTCGGCCCTCACCTCATTAAAATAACCAAACTGCGATTGAATAGAATCACTTTCAAAGTAAGCTATTTTAAAACTTCCGCTGGGAACCGTTTTTGTCGTATTAGTTGTCGTATTGATTTGTCGGGGTGAAGCAAAATGCAAATAAAATAACACTGCCACCGCCAAAATCAATACAATATTCAACCCAAGTGTAAAATTTTTCATGACTCGCCGATTATTAGGATTACATCACAGATTAGTATGATTATTTATATGATTTGTATGATAACTTTTTGCAAATTTATTGGAGATTGACCTGATCAAGATGTTAAAAAAAGTAGGAAGTTTTCACTTCCTACTTCATATTAATCATATCAAAATCAGCGTAATCAGAGATCCTTATTCGTCATCATCAAAGCTCATCGCTTCGCGGGTGCTCGACAGTACCTCGTACTCTTCTTTGCTACCTACGATCATGTTGTCGAACTCTTTTTGTCCAGAACCTGCTGGTATCAGGTGACCTGTAATTACGTTCTCTTTCAGACCCAGCATCATATCTGTTTTACCCTGTATGGCTGCCTGACTTAATACCTTGGTCGTTTCCTGGAAGGATGCAGCTGAGATCCAGCTTTGTACACCCAGGGAAGCTTTGGTAATACCCAGTAACACAGGTGTTGC
>JAYTOS010000175.1:0-2266 GCA_043747705.1 Bacteroidota bacterium | reverse complement strand
GGGGATGATCGAAGCTGTTACCAAACAATTGAAACCGTTGTACGAAAAGCAGATTGAAAACATACTGAATGAAAAAAAATGCTTGAAGAGAGATTAGCGATTGCTCAACAGGTTCAACCGAAGAAAACGAACTTTGTGTTAATCATTATTTTGATCATTGCTGCATTAGCAGCCGGGTTGGCGATAGGGTATTGGTTGCACAAAAAATCTATATGACAAAACGTATAACAACTGAGCTGGAATGGACTGATCTCGTGTTGCCTTACCAGACCCTGAGGAAAATACAGGAGATACTGGATTGTATCAAGCGCGGTACGGGTTCAAGGAGCCTTTTTTATGGCCCGCCCGGAACGGGGAAAACGCTTGCCGCGGCACTGCTTGGCAAATCATCAGGACTCGATGTATACCGTAATGATCTTTCGACAATTGTATCAAAGTATATCGGTGAAACAGAAAAAAATATTGACGATATTTTTAACCTGGCGCAATATAATAACCGGATACTTTACTTTGATCAGGCAGAGGCATTGTTCGGGATGCGCACCGAGACTAGCGTTTCAGGCAACAGTAATACTACCCCCGAAAATTCTTACCTGTTGCAGAAAATGGAAGCTTTCCCCGGCGTTGTGATATTTTCAACCTATTTACAGTCAATTATTGACGAAGCATTTACCAGGTGCTTTCCATCCATGATCTATTTCGCGATGCCCGATGCTCCAGGGCGTATGCGGATTTGGAAACAGGCATTTTCGGAAAATACGCGGTTGGAGGAAAAAGTTGACTTGAGTGAGATTGCAGCAACTTATGAATTATCTGGGGGATCCATTATCAACATTGTTCGCTATTGCTGCATCATGGCATTAAAGGAAGGCAGAACCCTTATTCTTTTGCGGGATATATTGAAAGGAATACAGAGAGAATTTGAGAAAGATGGGAAGCCCGAAAAATTTACTAGAATGTAAGCTATTTGAGATTATATTCTTTCAGATTTGGTGTTCCGCTGCGCCGCAGTAGGTCTTACGTTTTGTTGAACGGCTTTCTGAACTGATGGAGGTGTGGGTGTAGGTGATAGTCCGGAACCAGGCTGTGTTAATTGGTCAGGGAAAATGATAACCAAAGCCATCCTAACCAATTTATCCAGATCAACTTTTTTCCCTGGGCAGGTTTTCCTGGAATTTATTTCGTGATGGCCGATAACGTGATCTCTATCAAGGGGAATATTCCATTTTTTTGCAAGTTCGGCAATTAGCTCGCTACTGGTTTGGTACATGGCCTCCGTCCAATCGGAATTTTCATCGCCTTCGTGTATTATACCAAAAGTATACAGGTTCGGATCGATATAAGTGGGCTTATCAGCATCGAGTACTTTGATTAATTTCCAGCTTGGGGTGGTAACTATGTGGGCATGCCATGCAGTATCTTCCTGACAAACATACTAATGGAGTTCTCCTGTTTTGGCAATCCCATAATGTGCCGATTCCGGCGGTACAGCGCTAATGTCCTGGAACCAACTATCTGTTCCTTCCTGGGTGCCTTCCATAATATGAATAACGATAGCGATCGGTCAATAGCCTTTACGTCCTGTCTTGAAATGAGGGCTTTTAAGAAAAGTTATGTTCATCGTTGTGCTGTTTTATCCCAGAGTGACCGGATGATTTTGGGATTGTGGAGATTGCGAAGATTGTGGCACAACGGTTGAGGTTACCGTCGTTTGCACTGGTGCAAGCGCAGTTGGCTGTTTGTTTTCGGTTATTTTCATCGCGGCGTATACTCCTGAACTTGCACCAAGTAAAATGAGGTTATTTGAAGTTATGACAGGCATCACAGAATTTGCATAAGCTGTCATACATTCCACGCAGGCTTTCATATCTGCCGGATTGGTACAAATTTTACAATCCGGTGCAACCCGCAGGTGTTGTAATGATTCAGATAAAAACCAGACACCAAATATTACATTAAAGAGAAAATTCTGAAAGCGGTGAATATTGATACCATTTTTGTTTGATAAAATGTCGATGATCATCCCTGATCCTTTCATGTTTTGACCAAGGCTCGTTAAAGATGGATTTGACTGATCACTGATGTCAATTAAAGTGGCAGTTACTATTGTTGCAGAACTGATGCCTAACATATACAATGTGGAATTATTGAAGGTCGGGATTTGGCCGCTGCTCCTGACTATAGCTATAATAAATTCGGTCAACACGATAACCGTCCACCAGGTCATTTGAACACGGGACCAACTAAAAGGTCTTGGTTGCCCCAA
>JAYTOS010000174.1:0-11977 GCA_043747705.1 Bacteroidota bacterium | reverse complement strand
GCCATCTGCTTTAATGGCTTCTACCCAGCTGGGCTTGGTTTGGTCGAGCGATACACCCAATACGGTAAAGTTTTTATTTTTATAGGTTTGATAAGCACTAACCACATTCGGGTTCTCTGCCCGGCAAGGCCTGCACCAGCTTGCCCAGAAATCTACCAACACATATTTACCGCGGAAAGAAGATAGTGATATAGGTTTCCCATCCACATCTTTTTGTGTAAACTCAAGAGCCTGTGTTCCTACACCACCCACTCTTGCATCGGCGATATTTTTTTCTCTTGCATCGGCGATATTTTTTCCAATCAGCCTGGCAAAAGAGCCCGTTTTAGCAGCAGGCTGCAATAAGGTATACCGCGCATCTACATCATCTAACCCATTCATCAAAGGGGCAACCACAAACAACACGAAAGAACTGACCGGCGATGCTTTTTTCTCTTCCAGGAATTTATTGGCAGCTTCCAGTGCCTTTGCTTTATAAATGGTGTACTCACCAATCAACGAATCCCTTTTCTTCATATCTTTTTCAGGGTTGATAATGGCTGCATACATTTTCAGTTTATCAATGAATGGATTAACCCTTTCTTTATACATCATATAATCATCCTGCAAAGAAGATCCTTTTACCTTTATATTTTTCATGTCAGCTAAACTGCCCGATACGGCAACAGCGTCATTTTGCATATACAGGTCTACCAACTCATTGGTTCCCACAACACGTATCAGAAAAACATCAGGTTCATTCAGTTTACCGGTAAGGGTAAATACCCCTTTCACTGCCTTGTCGCTGGTAATGGTTTTACCATCATTACCACTCATTAAAATGACTTCTGTATTGTCTTTAATACCACTGATATTTCCCTTGATCACAAACCCGTTTGTTGGTTGTGCCAGGCCCAGGAGCGGCATAAGTAAAACGATGAATAGTTTTTTCATATTTATTTTGAATGACGTTTTTGCAATATATCTACAACACTTTGCAAGTTATGGCCTTTGGCGTTAAGCAAAAGCAAATAATGAAACAAAAGATCGGCCGATTCGTTCAAAAAAAGTTCATCATTATTGTCCTTGGCTTCAATCACCATTTCCACAGCCTCTTCACCCACTTTCTGGGCTATTTTGTTAATGCCTTGGGAGAAGAGTTTGGCTACATACGACTCGTCGGGCAATACCTGTTTGCGTAACCTGATAATCTCTTCGAGATATAAGAGAAAATTATCATTTTTATTTTTTTCGGCCCAGCAGGTATCAGCCCCGGTATGACAAACTGGCCCTGTTGGATGTGCCTTAATCAATAACGTATCGTGATCACAATCTACGGCCATACTTTTCAGTTCCATAAAATTACCACTCACCTCACCCTTTGTCCATAACCCTTTTTTGCTGCGGCTGTAAAAAGTAACTTTACCGGTTTTTTCTGTGAGATGCAGGGCCTCTTCATTCATAAAACCGAGCATCAATACTTTGTTTGTACTAAAGTCTTGGATGATAGCAGGCACCAACCCATCTGTGTATTTTGCAAAATCTATTTTCATGTTTCCGGCTTTCAGTTCTTTATTCAACAGTGGTTGTGTCACTCACTTGTACTTTTGAAATATATCTCAGCTTATATAGGATTAACCGCGAAGTTGCAAAGGCACAATGTTACGCGAGGCCCTTTGCGATTCTTTGTGGTATAGCGCGTTTTCGATTAAAAAATCATTGCCGCACTACAATCCCATGTTTATTCAAATACGTTTTTAATTCCGGTATCCCGATTTCTTTAAAATGAAAGATACTTGCCGCCAAAGCGGCATCCGCTTTTCCATTGGTAAATACATCTACAAAATGCTGCATGGTACCGCCACCACCCGAAGCGATCACCGGTACTGGCAATTGCGATGCCAAAGTTGCGGTAATATCTAATGCAAAACCCTGTTTGGTGCCATCATGATTCATGGATGTTAATAATATTTCCCCGGCCCCGGCTTCTACGGCCTGTTTCGCCCAGTTAATACAGCGCGTATCGGTTTTAACACTGCCACCATTCAAATACACATACCATTCGCCATCTGCTTCCTGCTTGGTATCAATGGCCAATACCACGCATTGACTGCCGAATTCTTTGGCAAGATCTGCTACCAATTTGGGATTTTTAAATGCAGCGGTATTTACTGATATCTTGTCGGCTCCATTTTGCAATAGTACACTTACATCTTCCACGCTGCTTATTCCGCCGCCAACTGTGAAAGGGATATTGATATGATGTGATATTTTATTAACCAGCTGGCTTAAGGTTTTACGTTTTTCAACGGTAGCCGTAATATCCAGGAACACCAATTCATCCGCACCCTGTTGCGCATACAAAGCACCCAGCTCTACCGGGTCACCGGCATCGCGGATATTTTCAAAATTAACCCCCTTGACGGTTCGCCCGTCTTTAATGTCCAGGCAGGGTATGATTCTTTTTGTCAGCATAATATTTCATTGTGCCCTTGGCCTTCGTGTGATCTTTGTTGTACAAAAAGAAACAATGGAACGGTTTAAAAATTTTTTAATTGATTAAGAGATATCCTGTTTTCATAAATCGCTTTGCCAACAATGGCACCTTTACAGCCTACCGTTTGTAAATCATTTAAATCTTCAACAGAACTAACACCCCCACTCGCAATAAAATGCAAATCAGGAAACCTGGCAATGATCTGTTGATACAATATGGTTGATGGCCCTTCTAACTTACCATCCTTACTTACATCGGTACAGAATAACTGGGTTATACCGTGTGTCATGTATTTTTCAATAAAATCGTATATCCCAATATCCGTGGTTTCGAGCCAGCCACCTACCGTTATTTTTTCATCTTTCACATCAGCCCCTAACAAAAATTTATCGGGGCCGAACTGGTTCAGCCATTGTACAAACAGCACCTCATTTTTTACCGCCAGGCTGCCAATCGTAGCCAAAGCAGCGCCGGAATTGAAAACAATGTTTACATCTTCTTCTTTCTTGATCCCGCCACCAAAATCTATCACCAAAGAGGTATGGGTTGCGATGGACTCCAATACTTTCCAGTTTTGTACAGCACCAGCCTTGGCTCCGTCAAGGTCTACAAGGTGTAACCGCAGTAAACCGGCAGCTTCAAATTCTTTGGCTACAGCTAAGGGGTCTTCATTGTAAACCGTCTTTTGCGCATAATCACCCTGGGTTAAGCGGACGCATTTTCCATCTATGATATCTATTGCGGGAATGATTTGCATGTTTTTATGATTACTAATTATTACGCGATAATTAGTAATTGAATTTATTAAAGGTTAATAAAATTTTGTAATATCTGCTCCCCCACTACCGCACTTTTCTCTGGGTGAAACTGTACACCATAAAAATTATTCTTCTGTAACGCACTGCTGAACCTGACTCCATATTCCGTTACTGCTGCAGTTTCTTTACACAGCTCTGCATAATAACTATGCACAAAATAACAATAGGGATCGTTTTTTATTCCCGTAAAAATCGGTTCAGTACTATTTTCTACTGTATTCCAGCCTATTTGCGGGATTTTTAAGTTACCCGTAAACTTTTTCACATGGGCATCAAAAATTCCAAGACAAGTTGTATCATTTTCTTCGCTGTATTTGCACATTAGTTGCATACCCAGGCAAATGCCGAGCACTGGTTGGGTAAGATTTTTAATTAAGTCATCCAATCCCCTTTCCGCCAAATAATTCATGGCCGTGCTGGCTTCGCCTACACCGGGGAAAATTACTTTGTCTGCTGCTTTTATTGCTGAATGATCATCTGTTACCGTTGCGGCTACACCAATCCTTTCCAGTGCGTACAAAACGGATTGTATGTTACCTGCATTGTATTTGATAATTACCAATTGCATCATGCTTTATTTAATACCATCCATAAACTGTTTAACTGAAATATCTATATCGGTTGTTTGTGCCAGTGCCTTAATAAAAGCCGACCCGATAATAGCCCCATTTGCATATTTACAAGCAGATTCAAAAGTTTCCCTATCCTTAATACCAAAGCCAACCAGTACCGGATTCTTCAATTGCATGGCTTGCAGTCGCGATAAATATTTTTCAACTGCAGTAAAATCTTTATCGCTTCCGGTAGTAGCGGAAGAGCTTACCGCATATAAAAAACCGCTGCTCAATTCGTCTAATTTCCTGATCCTTTCTTCTGATGTTTCGGGAGTGACGAGAAAGATAAAATCCAATCCCTGTTTTTTTATAATTGCACCGTATTCAGTTTCAAATTCATATTCAGGCAAGTCAGGTAATATCAATCCGTCAATACCTATTGCAGCCGCATCTGTACAAAACCTTTCAAATCCATATTGCAAAACCGGGTTCATATAACCCATCAATATCACGGGTACAAATATGCTGTTTCTAAAACCGGCAAGTTGTTCAAACAAAACCTCAATGGTCATTCCATTTTCCAGGGCCCGGCTACCGCTTGCCTGTATTACAGGACCATCAGCAAGCGGGTCGCTATAGGGCATTCCTAATTCTATCAGGTCCACACCATTGTCCTGCAGTGCTTTCATTATTGTAAGTGTACTGTTTAATTGCGGATAGCCTGCCGTACAGTAAACATTAAGGACATTCTTTGTTTTTTTCTGAAATAATTTTTGTATCCTGTTCATGATTTTTCTTTTGCTGCAAAAGCAGAAAGCCTTTGTGGTTTAAAAACCTTATTATTATTAAACACTCAACCCATCTCGTTCATATAGGTAGAGAGGTCTTTATCGCCCCTTCCACTTAAACAAACTACTACCTTATCAGTGGGTTTCAATTTCAATTCTCCCAAAACGGCAAATGCATGGGCCGTTTCCAATGCCGGAATGATACCTTCTGTTTTAGCTATATGAAATGCGGCTTTCAGCGCATCATCATCAGTGGCACTTAAAAATATGCCCCGGCCACTTTCAAATAAATTTGCATGCATCGGGCCCACACCCGGGTAATCTAATCCTGCTGAAATACTATGGGGTTCTACTACCTGCCCATCAGCTGTTTGCATAACCAAACTTTTACTGCCATGCAGGATACCCGGTTTACCAAGTTGTGTGGTTGCAGCACTCATGCCACTGTTCACGCCGTGGCCAGCTGCTTCTACTGCTACGAGTTGTACAGTCAGTTCATCTAAAAAATGGTAGAAAGCACCAGCCGCATTGCTACCACCACCCACACAGGCTACCACATGCGTTGGTAATTCGTTGCCGGTTTTTTCTTTCAACTGCCACCGGGTTTCTTCACTAATAACACTTTGAAAACGTGCGACCATATCCGGATAAGGATGAGGCCCTACTACGCTACCAATAATATAATGTGTATCTACCGGGTTATTGATCCAATCGCGTATTGCTTCATTCGTAGCATCTTTTAAAGTTTTACTGCCACTTATGGCCGGAATTACTTTTGCACCCAGCATTTTCATTCGTGCCACGTTTGGTGCCTGGCGTTCAATATCTTTTTCGCCCATATACACAATACATTCCATTCCTTTCAAAGCACAAACAGTAGCTGTTGCTACACCATGTTGACCGGCCCCGGTTTCAGCGATGATGCGTGTTTTGCCTAATTTTCTCGCCAACAAAATCTGGCCGATTGTATTGTTAATTTTATGCGCACCGGTATGGCAAAGATCTTCGCGCTTCAAATAAATAGATGCATTGAATTCTTTACTTAATCTTTCCGCCAGAAATAATGGCGTTGGCCTGCCTACGTAATCTTTCAGTAATAACTGGAACTCCTTTTGAAATGAAGGTTCATACATAATATTCAGGTACCGTTCTTTTAATTCCTCTACATTCCGGTGCAGCATTTCAGGTATGTAGGCTCCGCCGAAATGGCCATAATAGCCTTGTGTATTTGGATTTTGATAGGTTTGTGCTGTTGTCATTTTGATTATTTATTGAACTGATCCTTTGATCATATTTGCTTAATTTTTTGAACAAACTCCCCGAGTTTATCCATATCCTTAACGCCAAGTGACGTTTCAAATTTACTATTCACATCAACTGAAAAAAGGTCTTTAGCTACATAATCTTTCATAAACTCTTTTAGTTTATCACTATCTCCCGGCTCTATTCCACCACTCAGAAAAAATGGTTTATTAATAGATAACCCCTGCAACATCTTCCAGTCAAACTTCCTGCCTGTTCCTCCATAGCCTGCCCCTTCAGTATCAAACAAAAACATATCGGCTATATCCTGGTAATCTTTCACTTTCCAAAGCACATTATCAGCTTCCCTTAACCGGAAAGCTTTTACCACGGTAACATAGTCGGCGATTTTCTCGCAATATTTTGGCGTTTCATCACCATGCAATTGTACCAGGTAAAGGCCACAATCATCCACCGTTGCCAATACGTCCTCAATAGGTGCATTTACAAACACTCCTACTTTATTGATACCTTTTCCCTTTATTTTTTTTATATCGGACCTCGACATATGTTTATACACATATCGCGGTGAACTGGGATAGAAAATAAAACCAGCAAACTCCACGCCCATTTCATCGAGTTGCAATACCTGTTCACCGCTTGTCATACCACAAACTTTGATCCGCATGTTATTTTGCTTTTAGTTGATTCACAAAATCAGCAAAAGCAACCGAAGGGTCGGGCTGTTTCATAAAGTTCTCACCAATCAAGAAACCTTTGAAACCAGCATTACGTAAAGTTACAATAGTATCCGCATCAGAAATACCACTTTCGGCAATAGCTAATTTATCCTTGGGTATCTTATTAATAAGATCTAATGATGTTTGGATACTTACTTCGAATGTTTTCAGGTTGCGGTTATTTACGCCTACCAAATCTACTTCATCGCAAATATGACCAAGTTCTTCATCGTTATGGATTTCTAACAGTACTTCCAATCCGATACTTTTGGCAGTAGCTGCCATTTGTTTTACAGTTACCGGTTTTAAACAGGCCGCAATCAGCAAAATCACTTCTGCACCAAATGCTTTGGCTTCTATGAGCTGGTATTCATCAATCATGAAATCCTTACGAAGCAGGGGCACTTCATTAATGGTGGCAGCTAACAAATCAAGTAATGTTCCTCCGAAAAATTCCTCATCAGTTAAAACAGAAATGCCTGAAGCCCCGTATTTGGCATAAGCTGCAGTTACATTTTCTACTGTTGCTTTGTTATTAATGATTCCCTTACTCGGTGATTTTCTTTTGAACTCTGCTATGATACCTGTTTTGCTGCTGTCCAGTAAAAATTTTCTTAACGACAAGGTTTCGTTGGTAAAGAATTTACTTTTTTCCAGTTCCGCAACGGAAGTCTGTTGCTTTCTGGAAGCTACTTCTGTTTTTTTAAAGGCTATTATCGTGTCTAAAATATTCATGTTACTGAAGGCTGATTAAAGTCTGCAATGATTGAGAGGCTTTACCGCTTTCCAAACTATCTACGGCTGCATAATACGCCTCATCATAATTACCGAAATTACCCGTACAATGCAATGCCATGGCTGCATTGGCAAGTACCACAGCATTCTGAGACCAGCTGCCTTCGCCTTTGATAATTTTGGTAAAAATTTTAGCGGCTTCTTCTACAGAGTTACCACCATATATATCCTCTGCTCTAACCATCCGCTTACCTAATTGTTCGGGGGTCATCACTTTTTCGCCTTCGTTGGTAATTACTTTGGTATCGTTAGTGAGGGATATTTCATCATATCCATCAAGGCTATGGATAATGGTAAACGCGTTTCCGGTTTGTTGTAAGAGATAATTATAAATACGCGCCATCTCCAGGTTGTACACACCTACCAGCTGAAAAGCAGGTGATGCAGGATTAACCATCGGCCCCAGCATATTAAAGAATGTTCTTACCCCTAAATTTTTACGGATAGGCCCCACAATTTTTAATGCAGGATGGAACAAAGGTGCATGCAGGAAACAGATATTCGATGTTTCCAATTCTTTCAGCAGGCGGGCATTATCATTTTTAAATGTATAACCCAACTGTTCCATCACATTTGATGAACCGCTGATAGAAGAAGCACCATAATTACCATGCTTGGCTACTTTCTGCCCGGCACCTGCTACGATAAAGCAGGAGAGGGTAGAAATATTAAACGTGTTTTTTCCATCGCCTCCCGTGCCCACGATATCCATTACCGCATGACCATTGAGGTCAATCTTTACACACAGTTCCAGTAAGGCATCACGAAACCCCTGCAGTTCTTCTATGGTAATGCTACGCATAAGAAACACAGTGATGAATGCAGACATCTCACTCTCATTATATTGCCCGCGCGACATGTTGAGTAATATTTCTTTTGCCTGTTCGCGGGGCAGGGTCTTGTGTTCAAATAAATATTGTAATATTTTTTTCATACTCATTTCTTTAACCAATTAGCAATAATTATTTCCCCATCAGGTGTTAACACACTCTCCGGATGAAATTGCACTCCCTGCACATCATATTTTCTATGCTGCAGTGCCATAATATAATTGTTATCATCCCGGGCTGTTATCTCCAGTTCTTCCGGGAAATTTTTCTCATTCACCACCCAGCTATGATACCGCCCAACTTCTATTGTATCAGGCAACCCCTCAAATAATTGACTTCTTACTCCAGACTTTTCGCTTCTAACAGCTATTGGCGTTGCCACTCCATGATATACAGTAGCTAAATTGGTAAGCGTGCCCCCAAATGCTTCACCAATTGCCTGGTGACCAAGGCAAACACCGAGGATTGATTTACTGGATGCATATTCTTTAATCAACGGCAATAACATGCCTGCTTCTGAAGGGATTCCGGGACCGGGTGATAGAATAATCTTATCATATCCTTTTACTTTTTCCATCGGCAATTCATCATTGCGAAAAACATCCACTTTCCCATGGGTGATCTTTTCAACCAGGTGAACAAGGTTATACGTAAAAGAATCGTAATTATCGAAAACTAAAATTTTCATTATCTTTTTTTTGTTAGGGTCTTTTGATCATGGACCATCCACTAAATTTCTTCTGCTATCTCTATTGCTTTCTTCAAAGCATTCAGTTTGTTATTCACTTCCTGCAATTCATTTTCCGGAACACTGGCAGCTACTACACCGGCTCCCGCCTGGTAAATCAATGTGTTGTTCTTACTCAGAAAAGTGCGGATCATAATGGCGTGGTTACAGCTTCCATCAAAACCCATAAACCCTATCCCACCTCCATAATAGCTTCGGGCAGTAGGTTCATAATCATCAATGATCTCCATGGCTTTAAATTTAGGCGCACCACTCAAAGTACCGGCAGGAAATGTTTTGGCAAGTAACTCAAACGGGTTTTGTCCATCCCTTACTTTACCGGTTACTTCGCTTACCAGATGTATCACATGGCTATAGTATTGCACCTGCCTGTACTGGCTAACCACAACTTCATCACAGGCCCTGCTCAGGTCGTTTCTTGCCAGGTCGACCAACATTACATGCTCGGCATTTTCTTTGGCATCTTTTAGCAATTTCTCCGTCATTTCCCTATCCGTTTCGTCATCCCCGCTCCGTTTGAAAGTGCCGGCGATAGGGTGCACAATGGCTTTGCCGTTTTGTATAATCAGTTGTGCTTCGGGTGAGGAGCCCATCAGTTTATAATCTCCGTAATCGAAAAAGAAAAGATAGGGAGAGGGGTTCACACTCCGCAAGGCCCTGTATACATTGAATTCATCACCTATAAAACTTTGCTGGAACCTCCTGCTCAAGACAATCTGAAACACATCGCCCCGCATACAACGCTGGATACCTTTTTGAACCATGTCTTTGTATGCTTCATTCGTCATGTTGGAAGATTCTTCTCCTGTCACTTTAAACGGAAACACGGGAACGTCTTTACTTTTGATCAGGGATTCCACAATCGCGATATCAGTTTCAATTCCCGGTATCAGGTTTTCGCAAATAAAGAGTTCATCTTTAAAATGATTAAACGCAATCACATATTGGTACAACCGGTAACGCATTAATGGGATCACAGGTTGAACACTGTTAGCGGTGGTTAATGAGATTGTATCGAAAAACTGAACAGCATCAAAAGCAGTATACCCAAATAATCCCTGTGCAAACTTGCCTTCTTTGGCAGAGGGAGTATGCACATTAAACCTTTGCATAAACGCCCATAACTGGCCGGGCACTTCAGCGGTATTGCCGATTGCTGCTTTCTCAGGTTGGTGGCCGGGTAATTTAAACTCGATACTATTGGTTGAACTGATCTCAATACCTGCAATCGCATTAATGCAGATAAACGAGTAACTGTTCTCCGCCGTATTGTGATCGGTACTTTCCAATAACACTGTATCACGAAACCTGTCGCGCACACGCAGATAAATACCTACCGGCGTAAACACATCAGCCAGCATTTTTTTACAATTGGTTTGCAGTTCTATTTTTTTCATATCTATTTTGTCATTCAACCCCATCCGGTCTTTGTCTTGTGAGGGGATGGGATAATAAAAAACCCCGACAACAACGGTCGGGGTTCTGAATATTATTCAAAAAGTACTGGCTATGCCATTACAATCCCCGAACGGAGTTTGTATGCCACCACCAATATTTGTTTGTTACCTGATTCATTTCCCTACAAAAGTGCAGGAGAATATCTTTATAAACAAATTTTTTTTGCCCCATAGCTTACTGGCTTACCTTCACAATAACAAGCATACCATGAAAACTTACGCTTTATTACTCCTCTTTCTCTTATCATTTTTGTTGCCTGCCATGGGCCAAAACACAGATACAGCGGTACTTTTAAAGCCCGACCAGGTTTTTGATGGGGAAAGCATGCACAGTAATTGGGTGGTATTGGTTAAACAAAATAAGATTATTGCCTTTGGTGATGCGGCCACCATACAACCTGAAGGCATATATAAAACTATCGATTTAAAAGGTACAACGCTTTTACCGGGATTTATAGAAGGGCATTCTCATTTGTTACTACATCCTTACAATGAAACCAAATGGGATGAGCAGGTGATGAATGAATCCAGCGCGGAACGTGTGGCCCGTGCCGTAGTGCATGCCAAACAAACTTTACTTGCAGGCTTTACCACTGTGCGCGACCTGGGAACGGAAGGCTCAGGATATGATGATGTGGGTTTAAAAGCCGCTATTGAAAAAAACATTATTCCCGGCCCAAGAATGATTATTGCCACCAGGGCTATTGTTACCTCAGGTAGTTACGGGCCAAGGACAAAAAACCTTACCAATATT
This sequence comes from Bacteroidota bacterium, assembly GCA_043747705.1. Lineage (GTDB taxonomy): Bacteria > Bacteroidota > Bacteroidia > Chitinophagales > Chitinophagaceae > Sediminibacterium. The sequence goes on along the minus strand of JAYTOS010000174.1, from coordinate 775 downwards.
ATGAACAGGGGTGCTGCCGAAGCTGATGGAATTGATGCCTTGATTAAAGAAGCACGAACACAGATAGGCAATGGTGCCGACCTGATAAAAGTATATGCCGATTATCGCTGGGGACTGAACAAAACATCCTTACCTACTTTTACTTTGGAAGAACTGAAAACAGTGGTAGCCGTAACCGTCAGCAGTGGCCGGAAAGTAGTGGCGCATGCCAGCACAGAAGAAGGTATGCGCAGGGCCATTTTAGCCGGCGTATCTACAATTGAACATGGCGATAACGGTACTGCTGAAATTTTTGACCTGATGGTAAAAAACAATGTAGCATATTGCCCTACATTAAGTGCCGCAGAAGCTACCAGTGAATATGATGGATGGAAAAGAGGTACCCTACCCGAACCCAACAGGATTCTTATCAAGCGGAAAAGTTTTGCATTGGCATTACAGAAAGGGGTTACCATTTGTTTTGGTGGTGATGTAGGCGTATATCCGCATGGTGATAATGCCCGCGAAATGGAAGCCATGGTAGCCTATGGCATGAAGCCAATAGATGTTTTAAAAAGTGCTACATCGGTTAATGCAAATGTATTTGGCTATGGCGATAAAATAGGAAGGATACAAAAAGGTATGCTGGCTGATATGATTGCGGTTAAGGGTAACCCTGCAGAAAATATTTCGGATGTTCGGAAAACTGTTTTGGTAATGAAGGATGGAATTATTTATTTGAACAATATGCATTAATATTTCGATAAGAGAAAAACGAAGAAAAAGAGTAAAAGAT
>JAYTOS010000173.1:0-1138 GCA_043747705.1 Bacteroidota bacterium | reverse complement strand
CAGTTGACATATGGATTTATTTCTCTGCCGGCTGCATCAATATCCGTTCTGTTGTAACCTTATTTATTCTTTCTTTTGAATAATATGCAGGAAAATACTGGTCATTGGCCCATAAGGTAAACAGGTTTTTATAATAGGGACTCGCGGGGTCACCGGATTGGCCGGGAGTATTGATCATAACGGCTTTATCCCAATCACCTGTATCCACTATCAGGCGGAAACTGGCCCCGCTGAGCTGGTTATCCGCACCACCTGTTGAACCGGGTGTAAAACTGTTACCACCCCGTGGCAAAGGACCAATATTTAATTTCTGTTTCCACGGTGCCGTAACAATAGCGTTCAGTGAATGAACGAGGGTAACATGTTTGTATTTTTCCTGCCCGTATTTCCATTGATCCGGTGAGGAACCTAATTTGTTTTTTAGTTCATTTACAGCTAAATCAAATGTTTCTTTCAAAAAAGCATCCCTGCCTGCTACCGGGTTATTACCAAATTTTGCATCGGGCTGTTCTAACCAGCTTATGAGTTTTGTTAACTGCAATACAAGTAACCCTTTTAATCCATCCGGTATGAAACGTTTATTTGCCTGCAACATCAATTGACGTTCCCACATAGCATAAATACCAGCCTGAACACTTTCTTTGTCCAACACAAAATTCCAGTTAAGTATTTTTGCTTTCGCTTCCTCCGTTAGCCCATTATCAAAACGGATCAGTTGCAACATAGGTACCAATGTCCTTGCAGGAATGGAGAAATAATCAGTTTGTAATGCTTCCATTTTCTCAATAGTCATTTTGGTATCCTGCGCTAAAACTTCATTTAGCCTGTTGCCGCGAAACGGGTCGGCCCAGGTATAGCCAACTGCATCCCAATGGGTATACTCATCCGGTGTAACATGCTGATTGGCGGTAGCAAAAAATCCTTTAGCGGGATTGAACGAATGTGGCCTTTCTTTAACAGGCAGATAACCTGCCCATTCATACCTTCCATCCCCCGGCACAGGTACAAGACCACTAAAATTTTTACGGATGGGTATGATGCCTACTGCCTGCCAGCCGATATTACCCTTCTTATCCGCCCATATCATATTTTCTCCGGGTATATAACTGTAACTACAGGCATCCCTGAATGCATCCCA
>JAYTOS010000172.1:0-2963 GCA_043747705.1 Bacteroidota bacterium | reverse complement strand
GTTACAATGAGAAAAGTTTGCTGAAAATTGTTTCGGAGCTGCACAAAAAGCTCATGTAATTCTTTGGCATGGGTACTATCCAGATTGCCAGTAGGCTCATCGGCGAAAACGATGGAAGGGTTATTAATCAGTGCCCGGGCAACCGCCACCCGCTGCTGCTCGCCTCCGGATAATTGCTGCGGTTTGTTGTCTATCCGGTCGCTTAGCCCTAAAGTTGTCAACAATTCAATAGCCCTTGCCGTTACCTCTTTTTTCTTTTGGCCCGCTATCCAGGCCGGGATGCTCACATTCTCCAGGGCTGAGAACTCGGGTAATAAATGGTGGAACTGAAATACGAAGCCAATATGCCTGTTTCTGAACGCAGCCATTTTTTTACCGGAAAGCTGGTCAATACGCTCATTATTAAGCCAAATGGAGCCTTCATCTGGTTTATCCAGGGTTCCAAGTATATGTAATAAAGTGCTTTTTCCGGCCCCGGAAGAGCCCACAATACTAACAATCTCGCCTTTATTTATCTCAATATCAACCCCTTTCAGCACCTGTAAACTGCCGTATTTTTTTGTAATATGTACTGCTTTTAGCATTGTAAAGGGTTAATTTAAGGCTACAAACGTACAACAGCAGGGGCCTTAACCGCCATTTTTTGAACATTTCTTTACACAAACATAAAAACTCGCATTTGGTAGTTTCGTTTATACGGCTACATTTGCAAAAAAATAAAAGGTAAAATATGTTCTGGACTTTAGAATTGGCAAGTTACCTGGAAGAAGCTCCCTGGCCTGCAACAAAGGATGAGCTGATTGATTATTCTATCCGTAGTGGTGCCCCGCTTGAGGTTGTTGAAAACCTGCAGGAACTGGAAGATGAAGGTGAAGTATATGAAAGCATTGAAGATATCTGGCCCGATTATCCAAGTCAGGAAGATTTTATGTTCAATGAGGATGAATATTAAATTTCACCGCCTGCCCCTGAGGGGGAGTTATATAATTATAAGAAAGCCATTCATACACATGAATGGCTTTCTTGTTTTCCGGCTGTTGAATAACTATTTGACTTCCGTTGTGTCACTCACTTCAACTGTTGTAGCTGAGCTGAGCTGGTTATTGTTTTTTAAAGCTCATCTTAAAATAAAGTAATACCAATGTAAGTATCAGTACAACCAGGTTGGCTGAAATAACCGGACCGCTGTTAATGGCAAATGCATAGATGAGCCACACTATGGTGCTGGACAGCACAATAAAAATCATCCATACACTCAGATCGCCCACACTTTTTGATTGCCATGATTTATACACCTGCGGAATAAAAGTAATAGATGTTAAGAACGATCCAAAGTAGCCGATGTATTCTACCATGTTGGCCGGTATGTTAAATAATAAAGGCATAGTATCTCTTATTAGTTTGAGTGTGGGTTGACTGGTATTATTCTGCAATCCCCAGTTTCTGCATTACTTCATTACTCACCCCGGTTGTTGAATACCCGCCATCGTGGAAAAGGTTTTGCATGGTAACCATTCTGGTAAGGTCTGAGAAAAGCGTAATACAATAATTGGCACAATCTTCTGCAGTGGCATTACCCAGGGGCGCAATGGCATTGGCATAATCATAAAAATCACCAAAGCCTTTGATGCCTGTACCTGCTGTTGTTTTGGTAGGGGATTGTGAAACAGTATTAATACGCACTTTCTTATCAAGGCCATACCGGTAACCGAAACTGCGGGCTATGGATTCGAGCATGGCTTTAATGTCGGCCATATCTCCATAAAAAGGGTAAGTACGCTGTGCAGCCATATAAGTTAAGGCAACCACACTTCCCCATTCATTAATAGCATCTAATTTTTTAGCAACAGCCAGCATTTTATGAAACGACATGGCCGATACATCAATCCCCTTCATGAAAAAATCATAGTTCGATTCTGTGTATTCAATATTCTTACGGATGTTTACACTCATTCCGATAGAATGTAAAACGAAATCTATTTTGCCGCCCAGTATTTCCTGTGATTTGGTAAACAGGTTAGTTAAATCTTCCACGCTGGTAGCATCTGCCGGAATAATTTCTGAACCGGTTTTTTCTGCCAGTTTTTTTATTTCCCCCATACGCATAGCAATGGGAGCATTGGTTAATACGAATGTGGCACCTTCTTCATGTGCTTTCTCCGCTACTTTCCAGGCGATAGAGTTTTCATCCAAAGCACCAGTTATGATTCCACGTTTTCCTTTTAATAAATTGTATGACATAGCAATGAGTTTATCGTTTGTGGTTTGGTGTTTGTAGTTCAATTATACTCCAAACATAAAGATTATGTTTCAAACTATCGGTTTGTTAATGAGATTTGGGATCGGTTAGTTCATTATCATCTCGCGCGCATTTTCCAGTGCCGCTGCTGTTGGTTTTTCGCCACTTAACATCCGGGCAATGGCGGTAATGCGTTCGTCTTCATTCAAAAGTTTAATATTTGTTTTTACGGCATCGTTCCTGATTTCTTTATACACAAAGAAATGCGCGTTGGCTTTACCTGCAATCTGTGGTTGGTGAGTGATACAGATGATCTGTCGGTTTGCGGCCAATCCTTTCATAATAAAACCTACCTGTTTGGCAGCCTCGCCGGAAATACCCGTATCAATCTCATCAAAGATCATCGTAGGCAGGTCAATGGATTGCGCCACCAGTGATTTTATGCATAACATCAAACGGCTAAGCTCACCGCCACTGGCTACTTTGCGGATCGGTTCAAAGCGGTTACTCTTATTAGCATCAAATAAAAAATCGATAACATCTTTTCCGAAAGCATTCAACGTGGCTTCTCTCAACTCGGGTTTTAACCTCGCATTGGGCATACCCACCTGTGCCAATAATTTATTTACTTTTTCTTCTAATGGTTTTATCTCTTTATGCCTGGCTTTTGAAATGCGGGTAGCCAGTTCATTGGCCTCTGTAAATAATGTGGCTAACTGTTTTT
>JAYTOS010000171.1:0-1711 GCA_043747705.1 Bacteroidota bacterium | reverse complement strand
AAACCGGTAATTGTTTCCCTGGCGCTTTCGAACCCCGCTGTGGTGCTGGAATTTGAAAAAGAAGTGTCAGGGATCATCGCTTCCTTCGGGGTGCAGGATCAGGCGTTGCTCGATATCATTTCGGGGGTAAAGTCGCCCTCAGGTCTTTTGCCATTGCAGATGCCGGCTGACATGCGGACAGTAGAAGAGCAAAAAGAAGATGTGCCGCGTGACATGAAATGCCATGTGGATACAGAAGGCAATACATATGATTTCGCTTTCGGTCTGAACTGGAGAGGTGTAATCAAAGATAGCAGGACATTGAAATATGGAAAACGGCCTAAATTATAACAGTCATGCGATTTTTCAATGATTGGATCCGGTAATTTATGCTTCGATTGCCAACAGTTTTCTGGGCAGAATACATGCTGTGTATATAAGAGATACTTATCAAAAGAAAAGCCATTCTGTTCAGCAAGTCTTACAGCATCTGGAAGAAACAGGTGTTCCCTGTTGTTTTTTTTCACATAGTACAGAGGCAATTGCTCATTCAAAAAAAAATCGGCTTACTACATTAGAAGCCTTACGCCAAATATCTTCTCAGTATCCAGGCAGTGGTTTCATGTTGTTCCATCAGTCCGGTCAGAAAATCTGCCGTACCGGCATCTTTGTATGAGTTGCTGCAATTAGCAACGCCTTTTCTCAGTAACTGAATAATTGTATCATTATCTCTTAACAACTCTTTGATCATTTCTTTGGAAAAGGGATATTTGCCGGGTGATTCCTTAAAAGATGACTGTTTACAAAATTCATTCATCGTACCAATCGTTTTACTGCCCAGTTTATTGATACTTTCTGCCACTGCATCAATAGACTCCTCCAGTCCACCGTATTGTGTTTCAAACAATTTGTGCAGTTCCATAAAACGATCACCTGCCACATTCCAATGAAATTTCCGTGTCTTTACATTCAACATCATTTCATCTGATAATACTGTTGAAAGAATGGCCACTGTGTGGGCAAGGTTTTTTTCTGAGATACCGATATTAGGTTTCATAAGTGTTTTCTAACTGTGAGAATGATTAAATACCTGCCTAATGGAAGCATACATAAAGTTCATCCCTTTCTATTCGGCACACTTACCTAACGGTTCTTATTCTCACATTCAAGGATCCCGCTGACCTATATGGGCATAAAAAAAAGGGAGATATCATGAATACCTCCCTTTTTTTAAAACTATTTTTTACTGCCCCCAGATACGGTATACCATATACATGATGAGTAATCCAACTACCGTGAGTATCAGCCCGCTTACTCTTTTCTTTTTAATGAAAAGCAAAAGTATCAAACCGGTCAGTGAGATCAGCACCATTAATGCCGCAGCGATATCGATCACCCATGACCAAACCCTACCTGTATCGCGTCCTTTGTGCAAGTCGTTGATAAAGCCTACAAAACCGGTTCGTGTCACCGCCAATTCGTATGCGCCGGTTTGCCTGTTTACAAAAGCATCTGCTCCATAACCCGGCCCTTTGTAAGCGATACTTACCTGTCCATCATCGATCCTGAAATCACTTACGGATCCTTTTACTTTATATATATTACGGAAATATTCAGCAATATTGAGTTTTGCCACCAGGTTAGTGTCTTTGTTATTTACCCATTCCGGTTTCAATGTTCCTTTTTCCCGGGTGGTGCTGGTTTTACCCTGGAAATAATCGGCATGATTTAA
>JAYTOS010000170.1:0-17327 GCA_043747705.1 Bacteroidota bacterium | reverse complement strand
CCTAATCTGTATAATGATAAGTGGCTTTACAAAAGAAAACCTGCAGTAAAACTACCGCAGGTTCTTCTAAAAATAATATGGTATTATACTGTTTTCTTCATCGCCACCCTATACAATATCCAACCCATCAAAGCAAAGAATGCAGTACCCATTATAAAATAGCCACCTTGCGATAAGCCTCCTGAAATACCTGCTTCAAGGCTTACGGCTTTTAAGAATTTCTCGCCAAAATCAGATCCTGCTAAAAAGGCTATTACAACCCCGGCTACGGCACCGCCTGCTACCAGGCCGGTTGCAAAAAGGTTTCCTTTACCCAGCTCTTCCTCTTCTGCATTCAATTGAATGTTGGCTTTCTTTTGTCTGCTTTCAACAATTCCCCTGATCGCACCGCCAATAAAGATAGGTAAAGTGGTAGCCAGCGGCAGGTACACCCCAATGGCAAAACTTAATGATTTAATACTGCACAATTCCATGGTTACTGCCAGGAAAATCCCCACTACCACATATTGCCAATCGAGGTTTTGTGATAAAATTCCTTTGATCAATGTGGCCATTAAAGTAGCCTGCGGTGCAGGATATTTATCTGAGCCGATAGCATGATGGATACCCTGCTGCAACATTTCTGTTGTAGGCCTGTCGAGGAATTTTACGGTAATACCAATTACGATGGATGAAACAATCGCACCCACAAATAAAGCGATCTGCTGGTTACGTGGTGTTGCACCAACAATGTACCCGCTCTTCAAATCCTGCGAGGTAGCACCGGCATTGGCGGCGGCAATACAGATCATACCACCCACCACTAATACCAATGGTTCAAATGCCTGGCCCGTCCAGCCCACACTTAAAAAAATAAGGCTGGTGCCCATCACAGTAGCAATAGTCATACCGCTGATAGGGTTATTAGACGATCCGATCAGTCCTACAATTCTGGAAGACACCGTTACAAACAATGCCCCGAATAATATCACCAATACGCCAATCAATAATTTCTGCAAAATACTATCACCGGGCACCTGTGGCAGCACAGCAATCAATCCCATTAAAGCAAGGCTTCCAAAACCCACTACTTTCAGGCTAAGGTCTTTATCGGTACGCAATATAGCAGCAGCACCGGGTTCGTTGTTGGCTTTCAGTGAAGCAAAACTTCCTTTGATAGATTTAACAATGGTTGGGATGGTTTTTAATAAAGTAATGATACCGCCCGCGGTAACCGCACCCGCACCTATCTGGCGGATATAAGCATAGTAAATGGCAGCCGAATAATCGCCGAATGTATGTGTTACAGGATCCCATCCGCCTTTACCACCTGCTTTCGCAATATCACCCAGGTAACCCAGCTTAATTAATTGCAGCGCGATCATATCTGATGGCACTAATGTTGACAGCAATGGAATAAACACCAGCCAGCTTAACACACTACCTGCTACCAATACCCCTGCTATTTTAGGACCGATGATATACCCCACACCCATATATTCCGGCGTGATCTCACCACTCACTTTGGCTGATGGAAAAAATTTATTGATCTGCTTGGTTGCGTAGAAAGGTGTTTCAGCAATTACATGTAAAACCTTTTGCAGTAAAGCATAGGTAAATGCTACGCCGAGCCCCCAGAAAGCGGTCTTCGCAAAATCACCACCTTTCTCTCCGGCCTTCAATACATCGCCGCAAGCAGTTCCTTCTGGGTAAGGGAGGTTATCATGTTCGTTTACAATCAGTGCTTTTCGCAGGGGTATCATTAATAAAGTACCGAGCAATCCGCCCACAATGGCCAGTATCAAAATCGTTACATAATTAAAATATTCCGCGCTGCTGGGCGATGATAGAAATAAAAATCCCGGTAAGGTAAACGCCACACCCGCCGCAATACTCTCTCCGGCAGACCCGGTAGTTTGTATGATATTGTTTTCAAGAATCGTTGTCTTTAAAAATTTCCTGCCCAATGTAATAGCTATCACCGCAATAGGTATAGAAGCCGAAACCGTTAGCCCGGCTTTTAACGCCAGGTATACAGTTGCAGCACCGAAAATGACACCGAATAAACTACCTACTAAAATTGACTTTACAGTAAGCTCCTTCATATTCGTTTCGGCCGATACAAAGGGTTTGAATGCTTTTTTTTCTCCGGACATAGTTTATAGTTTTCGTTAGGGGGCAGTTGAGGATAAAATGATTAAAGAGTTTAAAATAGTCAGGGTGGTTAGCGTGGTTCAGAAACTTTTTAAACCTCTGTAACCCTTTTAACTACTTTACCCATCCAAGCACTTTTCCCATTATCTTTAAAAACCCAAAATACAACATATGAGTGAAATAGAAAGCGTTATAAAGAAAACCGGGATGCCCAAATCAGTTCCCTTTATTATTGGCAGCGAAATAGCAGAAAGGTTCAGTTTTTATGGTTTGCGGTCTATTATGGTCACGTATATGGCGATTGCATTTTTCAATCCTTCAATGAACCCTTTACTAACAGCCGAAGCCGATGCAAAGGCAAATGAAATGTCGCACTTGTTTGTTACGCTTGCTTATTTTATGCCACTTGTTGGCGCAATTATGGCCGACTGGTTCTTTGGGAAATACCGCGTAATTCTTTTTGTTTCAATTGTATATACTTTCGGTCATTTTATGTTATCTGTTTCCGGAAGCAGTTACACCATTTTTAGTACGGGGCTTGTTGTGATTGCCTGTTGTGCAGGCGGCATCAAATCCTGTGTATCTGCCAATGTGGGTGATCAGTTTGATAGATCTAATGAAAACCTGCTTTCCAAAGTATATGGCTGGTTTTATATGAGTATTAATCTGGGCGGCACATTGGCGCCTTTGTTAATTCCCCTATTAAAAAAATATTATGGTCCTGCGATTGCTTTTGGTGTGCCGGGTTTATTAATGGCACTGGCTACCGTTACTTTTTGGTTGGGAAGAAAAAAATATAAAAGGGTACCTCCTGCGGGTATAAACAAAGAGAATTTTTTTACTATTTCATCATATGCTTTGTGGATCACCTTGCAGAATGTAGTGCGAAAACTATTCAGCCGCAAGCCCGGGCAAAAAGTATGGGAAGCAGTTGGCCAAAAATATTCTGCAAAATCTATAGATGGCATTAAAGCTGTTTATCGTGTATTGGCCATATTTGCTTTTACGCCGATATTCTGGGCATTATGGGATCAAAGCCTTTCTGAATGGGTATTGCAGGCAACCCGTCTTGATCTTACCCTGGTAGGTAATTTTAAAATACTACCCGAACAGATCAATTTTGTCAATCCATTATTTCTGGTACTTCTGATTCCCGTTTTTACTTCCTTTATTTTTCCATTTTTAGAAAAAAAAGGAATCAAACCGACCCCCTTACGGAAGATTGGAGCAGGACTTGTTATCATCGGTCTTTCTTTCGTGATCATTGCGCTTCTTCAGGGACATATAGATGTGGGTGGAAAGCCTTCTGTATGGTGGCAGATACTGGCATATATTCTTTTGGCGGCTTCCGAAATACTGGTTTCCGTAACCTGCCTTGAGTATGCCTATACCCATTCACCAAAATCGATGAAAAGCACCATGAGCGCATTGTATCTACTCGGTATTTCGGCCGGTAACCTGCTCGTAGGTTTGATCAATGGAAATATTGTGAGTAAAGGATTCTTCAGCCAATTTACCGGAGCAAAATACTATTGGTTGTTCATAGGAATACTCGCTGTGTCGTTTGTTGTATTTCTGCTGCTTGCAAAAAAGCTGCCTGAGAAAAGTTATGTGGGGGTTGAGGAGACAGTGAGTGGTGAATAGTGAATGGTGAGTATGGCTTTACAACTTTTTTTAACTAACTACTCACTTCTCACTACTCACACAAAAGCATCCTACATTCGCACCATGAACATCTTACTACTTGGCTCAGGCGGGCGTGAACATGCTTTGGCATGGAAAATGGTGCAAAGTCACCACTGCGATCAACTATTTATCGCTCCGGGCAATGCTGGCACTTCAGAATTTGGCACCAATTTAGATATGTCTATTACTGATTTTGCAAGCATTAAAAAGGTTTGTCTCGAACAAAAAATAAATATGCTGGTGGTGGGACCGGAAGAACCGTTAGTGAAAGGTATTTATGATTTTTTTCAGGATGACAGGCAATTGCAGCACATTATTGTTGTGGGTCCTTCGGCAGAAGCGGCACAATTGGAAGGCAGTAAAGCTTTCAGTAAAAAATTCATGCAGCGGCATAATATTCCAACAGCAGGTTATGCAGAATTTACATTAGCCAATTTTGAGGAAGGGAAAAAATATATTGCGCAACACTCTTTACCGGTTGTTTTAAAAGCCGATGGATTGGCTGCTGGAAAAGGCGTGGTGATTGTTAACTCACACGAAGAAGCTTTACAGGTATTTGAAGAAATGATCATCCACAAACAATTTGGTGAAGCCAGCAGTAAAGTAGTCATCGAAGAATTTTTACAGGGTATTGAAGTAAGTGTGTTTGCGTTAACCGATGGAACGCATTACCAGGTTATCGGCCACGCAAAAGATTATAAACGCATCGGTGAAGGCGATACCGGTTTAAACACAGGTGGCATGGGTTGTGTAAGCCCTGTACCTTTTATAGATGAAGCTTTCATGCAAACGGTAGAAGAAAAAATTATCAGGCCAACCGTGAATGGATTGGAAAAGGAAAATTTAACATATCATGGTTTTATTTTTTTTGGGTTGATGAATGTAAACGGCCAACCTTTCTTAATTGAATACAATTGCCGTATGGGCGATCCGGAAACAGAAGTAGTGATGCCGAGATTGCAAACAGACCTGGTTGCTTTATTTGCTGCGATGGATAATGGCACGTTAGTTGATACTAATATTTCTTTCGATGAAAGAAGTTGTGCAACTGTCATGGCAGTAAGTGGTGGGTACCCCGGCGAGTATAAAAAAGATTTTCCGATTAGCGGATTAGCCAATCGGCGGGCAGACAATACTTCTTTCGTTTTTCATGCAGGAACAAAACAAATTAATGAGTCTGTTGTAACAAATGGCGGAAGGGTACTGGCAGTAACCTCTTACGGAAATACGATCACAGAAGCAGTGATAAAATCGAAAAAAGTATTGGAAAAAATTTCATTTGAAGGGATGTATTTCAGGAAGGATATTGGGTATGAATTTGAAGGAACCCGTTAATAGAGAATTGTGAATAGTGAGTATGGATTACGGCTAATTTTTACCCGTTAACCACGCACCATTGCCTACTCACCACTCACGATTCACCACTCACGTCTCCCAATTCCCTAAAAACCCCCGAAAAATCAGTATTTTGGCTTTGTTAATTCAACTAATTTCAGTCACCTTTGCAGTCATTCATTAACACATTCGAACTTTTTATATACAATGGGATTGTTTAACTTTTTTACGCAGGAGATTGCCATGGATCTGGGTACGGCCAATACCCTTATCATACATAACGATGAGGTAGTGGTAAATGAGCCCTCTATTATTGCTCTTAACAGGAATAATATGAAGGAAGTGCTGGCCGTGGGCAAGAAAGCCCTGATGATGCACGAAAAAACCCACGAAAGTATCCGCACCGTGCGCCCCCTAAAAGATGGGGTAATCGCCGATTTTAATGCGGCCGAGCTGATGATCAGGGAGTTGATCAAAATGATCTATCCTAAAAAACCTCTTTTCCCGCCCAGCTGGCGGATGGTTATCTGTATCCCTTCCTCTATTACGGAAGTAGAAAAACGTGCCGTTCGCGATAGTGCCGAGCAGGCAGGTGCCAAAGAAGTATATATGATTCATGAACCCATGGCAGCCGCTTTGGGTATTGGTATTGACGTGGAAGAGCCTGTGGGAAATATGATCATTGATATTGGCGGTGGTACCACGGGTATTACCGTGATAGCCCTTGCAGGTATTGTTTGCGACCAGAGTATCCGTATTGCCGGTGATGAATTTACTGCTGATATTATGGAAGCCCTTCGCCGTTACCATAGCTTGTTAATTGGTGAGCGTACCGCTGAACAGATAAAAATTAATGTGGGTGCCGCTATGAAAGACCTTGATAACCCGCCGGATGATTTGCCGGTTAACGGCCGTGACCTGGTAACGGGTATCCCAAAACAGATCATGGTTAGCTACCAGGAAATTGCCGAAGCATTAGATAAAAGTATTTTCAAAATTGAAGAAGCTATCCTCAAAGCCCTTGAAACCACACCACCAGAACTTGCAGCAGATATTTACCGCAGAGGTTTATACCTTACAGGTGGCGGCGCATTGTTACGTGGCCTTGATAAAAGATTAAGTGCTAAAATAAAATTACCTGTACATGTTGCTGATGATCCATTGAAGAGTGTGGTACGCGGAACAGGATTGGCCTTGAAGAATTACCAGCGGTTCCCTTTTATTATGAGATAATCTGCATTCTGGATACAGGATACTGCATACCAGATTTAGGTAATCGCAGATTTGGATAACAGCCCCCTCTATCCAGCATCTTGTATCCAGTATTCAGTATCCAGAAACCATTCTGTCTTGAAAAATATCTTCCTCTTCATACGGCAATACTTCACCTTTCTCAGCTTTTTGCTGTTACAGGTTCTTGCTATTGTGATGTTGGGCAATGCCAGCAAAACCCATCAATCTTTTTTTGCCTCTGCTGCCAATGAAGTTACCGGCAGCTTCGACACACGCTATAGCAACCTCCGCAGTTATTTTGGCTTACAAGAAACCAACCGCTTATTGGCTCAAGAAAATGCACGTTTACGCAACCTGCTTCCTGCCAATTTCCTTTCCCCAAATACCGGTAAAAAATATGTAATTGATTCTTTGATCAAAGACAGCCTGGGGCATGTACGTAAATTCACATTCCTGCCGGCAAAAGTGGTTGGTAATACTTATACATTACAGGCTAATTTTTTAATGCTGGAAAGGGGAACGGCACAGGGAGTAACAAAAGGAATGGCTGTTACCGGCCCGGAAGGCATTGTAGGTGTAGTGGTTGAAGCAAGTGCCAATTACAGTCGTGTTATGAGTTTATTACACCGAAACAGCAAGGTAAGTGCCATGCTGAAAAAAGACAATAGTGCCGGCACTATTGAATGGGATGGCGTCGATCCTTCTTATCTGATACTTAAAAATGTTACCAAAGGCGCTAAAGTAAGTAAAGGAGATACGGTGGTAACCAGTAATTATTCTGCTAATTTTCCGCCCCACCTGATGATTGGGACTGTGGCAGCCATCGCCTCCGAATCGTCCAGCAATTTTTATACGCTGAAAATAAAAACAACTACTAATTTTTACAATATACAATATGTGTACCTGATTGAAAATACACGTTATACCGAACAGGTGCAACTGGAAACCAATCCCTCAAAAATACCATGAGCAGCCTGCTGAAAAATATTATACGTTTTGCACTGTTTATCATCTTCCAGGTATTTATCCTGAATGAGGTTCCGCCGTTGCACAGGTTCATTGTTCCTTATTTATATTTTTTATACATCCTGTGGCTGCCTTTTAAACTAAACCGTTTTGCGTTATTGGTAATCAGTTTTATATTCGGCCTTACCCTGGATTATTTTACCGGAACGCCCGGCCTTCACGCAGCACCCTGTGCATTGATCGCTTATCTCCGTCCCTTTCTGCTTAATTTATTAATACCCCAGGAAACCACCGAACAGAGTTATGTAGAACCCGGGCCAAAAAGTATGGGCTGGGCACCATATGGTTTATACATTGGTATCCTCACTTTCGTCCATCATTTTTATTTAGTACTGATTGAATGGCTGCAGTTTGGCAACTTCATTTATTTTATCGGTAAAGTTTTAGGCACCACGGCCGTTAGTTTATTGATGATTTTTATTGTGGAACTGTTATTTACGAGAATTGGCAGATACCGCTCCAATACAGCCTGACAGACCTCAACCTTCTTTCGGCTATCATCGATGACCTGTTAACTATGGCCCATGAACTATCTTACCCTCATACCCAAGCACAATTTTTTTATGCCTGATTGATACAAACAGCGAATCAATTCAGCAACTTTGTATAAATAAGTCAACACCACTCATTTCATCCTTCTTAGTTAACAGGTATGCCGGTATTTAATCAAAGCAGGGGCCGCATTGTTCAGATCATTTTTGCTATGGTTTTTTTGGTGATTATTGGCCAACTCGTAAACCTGCAGCTTTTTTCTGTAAAATACAAGCTGGCCGCGGAGAATAATGCCATCTTGCGTAAAACTATTTATCCGGATCGTGGCATAATTTTCGACCGTAAAAGGAGGGCTATCCTCGAAAATTCAAACAGCTACGACTTGGTAGTCATTCCTTCCGAAACAAAAGGAGTAGATACTTTTTCTCTTTGCCGCCTGTTAAATATCGACACTGCCGAATACAAGAAAAGGATGCGCGACCTTACTTTTAAGAATGGCTATGTAAAACCCAGTATTTTTCAGCCTTTACTCTCTGTTGAAATGTTTGCCCGGCTGAATGAGAACATTTATAAGTATTCCGGATTTTCGCTCACCGAACGTTCTGTAAGAACTTATCCTTATAGTGTTGCAGCACATGTATTGGGATATATTCGCGAAGTTGATACTACCTATCTCAGAAAACACAAAGACGAAGGTTACCAGATAGGTGATTATGCAGGCCGTACAGGATTGGAAAGTTTTTATGAAAAAGTATTGATGGGACAAAGAGGTGTGAAGAATTTTATACGGGATAATAAAAGCCGGATACAGGGTGCCTATGAAAATGGCATTTATGATACAGCCGCCGTTGCAGGAAAAAACATGCACCTGAGCCTGGATGTGGAACTACAGAAGCTCGGTGAAAAACTGATGAGCAATAAAGTGGGAAGCATTGTAGCGATCGACCCGAAAACAGGTGGCATCTTATGCATGATCAGTGCCCCCACTTATGACCCCAATTACTTAACTGGAAGCGAACAAAAAAAACATTTTTCTGATCTTACCTTCGATCCCCGTTTACCGTTTAATAACCGGGCCCTGGGTACCAAATATGCTCCCGGTTCCACATTTAAAACGGTTGTTGGTATTATTGGGTTAACAGAAGGGGTGATTGATGAGAGAACAACCGTAACCTGCCCCGGTTATTTTACCGGCTGCGGAACCGGCAAACCTAAATGCCTTGACAAAGGCACTTTCCAGTTTACAGGTGCAGTAGCGCATAGTGATAACAGTTATTTTTCTACTGTTTATAAAAGGCTGTTGGAAGAGGCAAAATATCCCAGTACAGACAGTGCCTTGTCTGCATTTAATGTGTATGCAAAAAGTTTCGGCTTTGGTCATAAATTAGGTGTAGATCTTCCTTCAGAATTAAATGGCCTTTTACCGGCTGGGGCTAATTACCGCAAAGAATTTGGACCCAGGCTGTTTCCCTGCAATCTTATTTCAAATGCAATAGGACAGGGAAAAGTGGAAACCACGCTGATACAATTGGCCAATGCTATGGCCATCATTTCCAACAAAGGCTGGTATTATACACCACACCTGGTAGATTCTATCGAAGGTGGCGATGAATACAATATGCTTGATGCGTATATAACAAAACATTACACAGATAAAAGGATTCCTGATACCGTTTTCTCTGCTGTACAGGATGGCATGCAGGCGGTTATGGAATATGGTACAGCGGTGAGATCAAGGATTTCTGACATCATCATTTGTGGAAAAACAGGAACCGTTGAAAATTATGCGAAAGTAAACGGCGTTGTAAAAAAACAACCCGACCATTCTTTCTTCGGGGGGTTCGCACCAAGGGGGAATCCCAGAATTGCTATTGCGGTGATTTGTGAAAACTCAGACCAGGGAGCCCGTGTAGCGGCACCTATTGCCAGTTTAATGATAGAAAAATATTTAAAGGATTCCATTCGTGGTGCAGAAAGACAGGCCATGGAAGTAGAATATACGAATCGTGTTTACATACCCCCGGTTATGCGTATGGAAATTGCTAAAAAAGACTCTCTGAAAAAAGTAAAAGAAAATGAACAGTTATTACAGCAAAAGCTAAATAAAAAAGAAGCTGATGATTCTACTGCCGATGAAAGTCTTCAGCCCGAACCTGAACCAAAAACGGTTACACCACCAGTAAAGAATACCCCTGTTCCAAAAAGAAAAGCGGATAAACTGACAGCTGCTTTGATCATAGATGAACGGAAAAATAAAAAGACTAACAGTAAATGAGTACCCGCAATAATATATCATCACAGGGGGTTGACTGGACGATTGTCTGGTTGTATGCCATATTGGTTTCAATAGGTATCCTCTGCATATTTATGGTGGAGTACAGGACCGATACCAATTGGCTGCAAACTTTTTTGGGCGGTAAAACCAATTACAGCAAGCAATTGATCTTTGCCGGATTTTGTACGTTAATTGCCACTTTCATTTTATTAACTGACAGTAAATTATTTACCGCACTCGCCAACCTGCTGTATGCATTTGGCATTGTGCTAATGCTGGCAACATTTGTAGTGGGGAAAAACATCAATGGCTCAAAAAGCTGGATACCGATTGGCGGAGGCTTTAACCTGCAACCGGCAGAATTATGCAAAATATTTACTGCATTGGCCCTTGCCAAGTTTTTATCGCGGCAGGAAACAGAATTCAGTAACATCAGATCGCAATTAATTGGCGGTTTGATTGCCATTTCACCCGCTATATTATCTATCCTGCAACATGAGCTGGGATTAGCCCTGGTGTATTCTGCCTTTCTCGTCGCCATGTACCGTGAAGGTTTACCTGCACAGATATTGATTTTCGGCTCATCATTTGCCATACTGGTGGTGGCTACCCTCATACTCGATCCGAATGTATTGGCATTATCATTAACAGCTATTGCGGCTATCCTTATTTTTTTATTGCGCAAACAAATCAAAAAGAGCCGTCAGTTACTGATAATGATAGTAGGTATCTGGTTGTTTTGCGTAGGTACCCAACGATTTGTTGTTCCGTATATTTTTAATAATGTATTGGAGTGTTATCAGAGTACCCGTATTTACAGCATGGTGGGTAAAGAGTACGACTGCGGTAAAAATAAAAAATCAGAAAGAAAGCAGGGCGAGAAAGCTGCGCGGAAACCCGATGATTATAATGTACGCCAAAGTAAAATAGCCATCGGCTCCGGCGGCTTAACCGGAAGGGGATTTTTAAAGGGTACGCAAACCCGCGGAAAATATGTTCCTGAACAGCACACTGATTTTATTTTTACGTCGTTAGGTGAGGCATTCGGGTTTATCGGCTGTTTTACATTTTTAGCTATTTATCTTTTCCTGTTATATCGGATCGTGCGAATGGCCGAACGGCAACGAAGTACATTCAGCAGGGTGTATGCGTATAGTGTAGCCAGTATTATTTTCTTTCATATAGCTGTAAACGTGAGCATGACTATCGGCCTCTTCCCTATCGTTGGCATACCCTTGCCATTGATCAGTTATGGGGGATCATCATTGTTGACTTTTACGATATTGATTTTTATCTTATTAAGATTAGATGCCGACCGGCAGATGGTGTTGAGATAAAACTCACTAATCCCTAAAGTGGAAATTAGCGGTCTGCTTACTAGTTAGTCAATCATTACCTTTGTCTTTAAACCAAATAATAATTCCCCTACAGGGGGTTAGGGATATGCAGATAATTCCACTTTCCGAAGGTACTTTCACTATAGATAAAACCAAAGTTTTTGTTCCGTTCAATACCGGTACGGAAGAACTTAACAGCAGGCCTGTTGGCAGTTTATTGGTAGAAATACAGCCTTTTGTTATTGTTACAGCCAATGATGTTATTTTATTGGATACCGGGTTAGGCTATAATGATCCCGATGGTATATCACAATTACATAATAACCTGATTAAGGCGGGTATCAATCCATCGCAGGTTACCAAAGTATTCATGAGCCATTTGCATAAAGACCATGCGGGTGGAATTACTATTAAAGATGCACAAACGAATGAACGCTTTATCAGTTTTCCGTATGCAACCTGGTATATACAACGAAGAGAATTTGAGTATGCTTTAGAAATAGGTACCCAATCTTATATAATTGAGGATTTTACTTTGCTCGAACACTTTAGCCATGTAGTATGGTTAACAGAAGATGATGGTTGGATAGATGCGTATATACATTACCAGGTAACCGGCGCGCATAGCAAGTTTCACCAGGTATGTTGGATAGAAGAAAATGGGCAGAAGGTTTTTTTCGGCGGAGATGTGGCCCCGCAACTACAACAAATGAAAAGTCGCTTCATTGCCAAATATGATTTTGATGGCAAAAAATGTATGGACCTCCGCAAGCAATGGTGGGAAGAGGGGCAGAAAGAAAACTGGACCTTTTTATTTTATCATGATATCAAATCACCGGTCTGGCCGGGATAGGGAGAGTTGTGAATCGTGAGGGGTGAGTAGGAAGTACATTATCAATTAAGGTCTTTCAGTTTATTGCGGTTCTGTATCCTTTTCTGTAATTCTTTTTTCAACACATTATTAAAATCGCGGTCAATAAACAATACTTTGTTTACGCGATCATCGGTATTGAGTACTTTTTTAAAATCGTTTTTATACTTTTTTCTAATATTGAGTACCGTCTCTTCAAAAATTAATACATCAACTTTACGCTCTTGCCGGGCTTTTTTAACTTCCCCCAGGTAATTATAATATACCGGCCAGAATTTTTGTGCTTCATCGGGTGTAAGTGCTAATTCTTTTGTAACGAAAGCGATCTTCAATGCCTGTATATTATTACCTACCGGCGGTGTATCAGCCTGCTGGGCAAATCCCAGGAAAGAAATACATGATAAAATTATGGTGAGTACGTTTACTTTTTTCATGATCAGTTGTGCTTTACGGGAGACGCTGTTTCTGCCGGCTCCGTATTTTCTTTAAGATATTGATCCAACTCTTCATCACTCAACAGCTGGATATTCGTTTTTACATCACTCAATGTTTCTTCGCCTGCCGATATGGTGGATTCAGGGGTAGTAGCCACATAATGTTCGGGACTATTTAAGTATTTCACCAGTTCATCCTCGCTCACCTTATTTAGGCCGGAAGATACATCGAGGTGATTAAATTTTTCATACTCCAGGTAACTGTTATTATCCGTAAACAAAAAAGCACCGGTTACCAATATACCCGCTACTACAGCTGCAGCAGCATATTGCATCCAGCGCCTTGCAGTTTTAAGGCGTACAACACCGGCTTGTTTCTTTTGACTTATTACGGAAGAAATAAATTGAGGCTGCTCAAAATAGCCGGCTGGCACTCTGTAAATTTCCTCTTTGCTGATCGTGTTCAATAACGGGGCTATCTTTTCTAATTCAGTGCTTACCTCATTGGATGTGACATTGGGCTGTTTTACTTTGGACAAAATATAATTGGCTAATCCATCAAAATAGCCGGAAGGTACCTGATAAGCATTTGTATTTGCCAAACCGGGCATCAGTTCATCTTCTGCATGTATCTTTTTTATAATGGCAGTCGCCAACACATCAAAATAACCTGCCGGAACGGTGAATGGGTTTATCAACTCCATTTCCGCCATAAAAGGGCTGATACCGCTTAAATCTGCTAATATTTGTTGTCTGTCTTCCATTTTACCACACTTATTGACCCTGAACCGGGGCAAAAGTTTAATAATTTTTGATGAATTCTTCTATTTTCTTGACCGCGTGATGATAACTGGCTTTCAGAGCACCTTCGCTGGTATC
Source organism: Bacteroidota bacterium (assembly GCA_043747705.1). GTDB lineage: Bacteria > Bacteroidota > Bacteroidia > Chitinophagales > Chitinophagaceae > Sediminibacterium. Next base: position 3,626 of record JAYTOS010000170.1, on the reverse strand, counting down.
CAGTATCCGGCTCATTTCCTGGTAAGGCAGCTCGTCAAAATACCTGAGATTGAATACGATCCGCTGTTTTTCCGGTAATTGCTGAATAGCCACCTGTAGTTTCCATTCTAATTTATTGGCATCGAAATGGGTATCAGCTTTTATTTTATTGCTCAGACCGCTTTCGACATCACTCAGGCTTACCGTACTCCTTCTTTTTTGTTGTTCTAAAAAACTAAGTCCTTCATTCGTGGCAATCCGGTATAGCCAGGTATATAGCTGGCTATCTTCCCTGAAATTTTCTAACCCGTTCCAGACTTTGATAAACATATTCTGTAGTACATCATTCGCATCGTCATGGTCAACCACCAGCCTGCGTACATGCCAGTATAATTTTTCCTGGTATTTTTTTATGATGGCCGTAAAGGCCCTTTCTTTTGTGGCCGCCTCTTTAAATTGAAATAATAACTCCTTATCATCAGGGTGCATGCCAGGTATTTTCAATAAATATAATAAACTGCTGTTGGATAAGCTGAAACAGGTAAAGTTTAATCTCCGGAACAAATCATCTTTTTAACTAACACTCATTAGCCACTTAAACAATGATTTACCAATTGTATTCCATTTTTTGTTAGTTTATTTTTATACAAATGGAGTAACTTGGGCACCAGCTATTAATTATGTCATCCTCGCAATATATCAACAATTTCAAGCGGAATGTAACAGATAAATATACTATCTACAATAGTCTGTTCGCAGCATTACCGTTTTCAGGCATTGCCAATGTGGGGGCGTTATTACCCATATTACTACAGGCATGTATAGACGGGTATGCTGATGGAAAGAACCCCATGCAGATCATTGATCATTTTTTTCAGCAGCATACCAATGTAAAAACAGAGGCAGAAAAAGTTGACCGCCTCTTTAAATTCGCACAATATATAGAACGGCAGGTGGTATTATTTGATGCGATTGAAGATGCCGCTTTTACTACTGTAAATAATATTGATGGTCCCGGTAGTTTAAAAGCCCTGTTTAATGAAGCCGCTTTTGCCGGTAAAACACAGGCATTAAAAAATAAGTTACGCAGGTTTAAAGTTCGGGTAGTACTTACCGCACACCCCACGCAGTTTTATCCGGGTAGTGTGCTCGGCATTATTCATGATATGAATGAAGCCATCAGCAAAAACGATTTTCATACCATCAATCTTTATATACAACAACTGGGCATTACACCTTTCTTTAATAAAAAACAACCTACCCCGTATGACGAGGCCTTGAACCTGATGTGGTACTTAGAAAATATCCTGTACCATTCAATAGGTAATATTTACAATTTTATTGAACGCGAGGTTTTCGATAACCAGTTTGACGGTGACAACCCTTTTATCGAATTAGGTTTCTGGCCTGGTGGCGACAGGGATGGTAACCCGTTTGTAAATGCGGCCACAACTGTTAAAGTAGCGGAAGCCCTGCGCAGTGCCATCATTGTCTGCTATTATCGCGATGTACGGAAACTTACACGCAGGCTCACTTTTACCGGGGTTGATGTAATGATCCATCACCTGGAAGAACAATTATATGAAAATGTTTTCAGGCCTAAAGAAAGTAAACGCATCACTACCCAGGAACTGTTACAGCAACTGGTTGATATGCGTGCCCTGGTAATTGCACAACACCATTCGTTATACATACAAAGATTAGATAGCCTCATACATAAAGTAAAAATATTCGGGACGCATTTTGCTGCCCTCGATATCAGGCAGGATAGCCGCATCCATACACAAGTTCTGTGGCAGATAAATACCGAACTGAAAGCAAAGGGCGAAGCGGGTATTTTGCCTGATAACTACACCACACTTTCCGCGGAAGAAAAAATAAATATCCTCTCTTCACTAAAAGCATCATTGGATCCGGAACTTTTTTCAGATGCGATCACAAAAGATACCTTGCAAAGTATCTATGCGATGAATACTGTTCAACAGGCAAACGGAGAAGCGGGCTGCCAGCGATACATCATCAGCAATTGTCAGAACGCAGTGAATGTAATGGAAGTGTATGCACTTTTTTGTTTGTGTGGATGGACCGCCGATACCTTAACGGTTGACATTATTCCCCTTTTTGAAACGATTGACGACCTGCGGGAAGCGGAAACCATCATGGAATTTTTGTACACACTTCCGGTATATAAACAACACCTGCAGCTACGGCAGCAAAACCAAACCATCATGCTGGGCTTTAGCGATGGTACCAAAGACGGCGGATACCTGCAGGCTAACTGGAGTATTTATACTGCCAAGGAAAATCTTACCGCTATTTCCAGGAAATATAATATCAAAGCAAAATTTTTTGATGGGCGTGGCGGTCCGCCGTCACGTGGCGGTGGTAAGACAAATAAATTTTATGCATCACTGGGAAATAAGATTGAAAATGAAGAAATACAATTAACCATACAAGGACAAACCATTACTTCCAATTTTGGCACTATCCAGTCTTCTCAATATAATTTAGAGCAGCTGTTAAGTGCCGGTATCAGTAATGAATTATTTGCAGATACCAGGATGCAGTTATCGCAACACGAGCGGAATTTACTGGAAGAACTGGGTAGCATCAGTTATCAAACCTACCAATCATTTAAAATACATCCACTATTTCTTTCGTACCTGCAGCAATTTAGTCCGCTCAATTATTATAGTAAGAGTAATATCGCCAGTCGCCCTGCCAAACGTGGTGGCAGCGGTGGTTTACGCTTCGAAGATTTACGCGCCGTACCATTTGTAGGCAGCTGGAGCCAGTTAAAACAAAATGTACCGGGTTATTTTGGGGTAGGCACTGCTTTACAGCAAATGAAAGAAAAAGGATTATGGGAAGATATGAAAGCCATGTTCAGGAATGTACTCTTCTTCAGAACCTTGATTGATAACAGTATGATGAGCATGCTCAAATCTTCTTTCGCATTAACGCAATACATCAAAGACGATCCGCAATATGGTGCCATCTGGGAGCTGATTAAAAAAGAATTCGATCTTACCGCAACACTGGTGTTAGAACTATCCGATTCAACCGAACTTATGCAGGACGACAGAACCGGCCGGGCCTCCATTCAAATGCGTGATAAGATTGTATTACCATTATTAACCATCCAGCAATACGCACTTCATCAGCTACATGAAAAAACAGTAACTCCTGAAATGAAAGAAGTGTATGAAAAATTAATTACACGGAGTATGTTTGGGATTATTAATGCGGCAAGGAACTCTGCGTAAAGTTTTCATTTTAGAAATGAATTTTATTAGTAAGTTTATAGAGCTTTCTGTTACCAAAACCAACATATGAAACATTCATTTCTCACATTAATGATGTCGCTTTCCGTTGTTTGTACATTTTCACAGGATATCAATGGCACCTGGGCTGGTATTTTTCTTACCCAGGTAAAAAAATTTCCACACAACTATTATTTTTTTCTCGAGATAAAACAAAAAGGAAGAACAGTATGGGGGGTGTACAATACAACTGATTCAGCAAATAATAAAATCGTTTCCTGTTTGTGCAGTGTATCCGGCTTCTTACCAAAAAAAAATGGGGCCATCATTGATCTATACAAAGAGCATATAGAAGATTTTGATAAAAAAACAGTTTCATACGCA
>JAYTOS010000169.1:0-12511 GCA_043747705.1 Bacteroidota bacterium | reverse complement strand
ATATTATGGGAAGTATTTGGATATGATAATGAACTCGTAAAAAGCATCTTCCTCATTTACGACGGGTTTGGTAACTATACTTTAAAACCTGACTATGTTACCCAGCGATTGGTGGAAGAACATTTTAATTCGCTGGATAAAGATGCGCACCATACAAAGATCCAACAGGGCTTATACGATCTGATAAGTAATGTGATTTTATTTGAAGCAGAGAATGGTGATGGACAGCATTTTCATTTCCGTTTTGGAATGGAAAGCACTTCTTCCTTCCGCAACCTGGGAGGAGATACGCAACAACAGCTAAAAGACCTCTATGTAAATTATTTCTTCCGCCGTCAGGATGATTTCTGGATGAAAGAAGCTTTACAAAAACTACCTGCCTTAAAACGTGTAACCAATATGTTGGTATGCGGTGAGGATCTTGGTTTAGTGCCTGCATGTGTACCTGATGTAATGCGGCAACTGGGCCTGTTAAGCCTGGAGATACAACGAATGCCAAAAGACCAGCATAAAGAATTCTTTCATCCCAATGATGCCCCGTATTTAAGTGTGGTAACGCCTTCTACCCATGATATGAGTACGATTCGTGGCTGGTGGGAAGAAGACAAAGAACGTATTCAGCACTTTTACAATAATGACCTTGGGCAATGGGGTAATGCACCGCAATATTGCGAAGCATGGATTAACAAAGCCATCGTAATACAACACCTTTATTCACCGGCCATGTGGAGTATTTTTCAGTTGCAGGACCTGTTAGGTATGGATGAATTGCTGCGCAGGAAAGATCCGAATGAGGAACGCATCAATATTCCCGCAAATCCAAAACATTATTGGCAATACCGGATGCATATCACCCTCGAAGAATTGGCTGCGGCCAATGAATTCAATGCGGAATTGAAAGGATATTTACAAGCAAGCGGACGATAGGAATATCGAATAATGAACCTGAATATTGAATGATGAAGTAAAGCATCGCATCATTCAATATTCACGATTCATCTGTTCATCATCCCTTACCTTTAGTATGCTAAAAAAATCGTCTTGAAACTAAGTCATCGTGAGCTAAACCTCCCATTCGAATACCCGTTTACTATTTCACATGGCCGCACCAAAACACACCAGCCTTCGTTGTTAGTGGTATTGGAACTGGGTCCCTTTATAGGTTTCGGGGAAGCTCCAGCCATTGTTTATTACAAGACCACCGTTGCGCAAATGGTTGCTGATCTGGAATCGAAAAGAGGCCTTGTTGAAAAATTTGCATTAATCGAACCCGAACGTTATTGGCATTACCTGCATCATTTGTTCCCTGATAATCCCTTCCTGGTTTGTGCACTTGATATGGCAGCCTGGGATCTGTTTGGCAAAATGAAAAATAAACCCCTGTTTGAACTATGGGATACAAAATGGGAAAACACGCCGGTAACTGATTATACGATCGGTATTGATACCATAGAAAAAATGGTGGCTAAAATGCAGGCAAAGCCATGGCCGATATATAAAATCAAATTAGGAACCGATGAAGATATTGCGATTGTGGAAACACTACGCAAACATACAGATGCTGTATTCCGGATAGATGCCAATGCCGGCTGGACAACTGAAGAAGCATTGGAAAAAATACCACAACTGGCCGCCTTAGGTGTGGAGTTCATTGAACAACCACTTGCCAAAGAAAATTGGGAAGGAATGAAAACACTTTTTGAAAGATCTACATTGCCCTTGTTTGCGGATGAGAGCTGTGTGTTTGAACAGGATGTAAAAAGATGCCACGGATATTTCCATGGTATCAATATTAAGCTGACTAAATGCAGCGGGATAACACCCGCTATCCGAATGATACAGGAAGCAAGATCATTAAATATGCAGGTGATGATGGGAAGTATGAATGAATCATCTATTGGCTCTGCAGCTATTGCTAATTTTCTGCCGCAGTTAGATCATGTAGACATGGACGGGCCTTTGCTTCTTTCGGGAGATGTGGCAAAAGGTATCTCCTTTGATTTTGGTAATATAAACCTCTCGGGAAAACCCGGGTTGGGAATTAAGCTGGTATGATGCCTATTCACTAATTGACGCTATAACTACGCCCTTGATTGTATTCATTCACTTTTCTATAACATTTGCTTTTGTTTGTGGCATTCCGTTTGGTTTGCTGTAAGTATAAAATGTTAGATTATGAAAAAGTTACTGCTCATCACAATGATTGTTGTTGCTTTTCTTTTCAACACTGAAACAAAAGCGCAGGTTAGGGTGAATTTAAATGTAAACATAGGTGCAAGGCCAAATTGGGGCGTGCCGGGAAATTATGCAGGGGATTATTATTACTTACCTGAAATTGATAGTTACTATGATATTCCACGCCGGCAGTTTATTTATTTCGATGGCGGAGGTTGGATGTATGCTTCTTCACTTCCTTATCAATACCGTGATTACGATCTGTACAATGGTTATAAAGTTATAATCAATGAGCCAAGGCCATACCTGAATTGCCAGATATACCGGGAAAGATTCAGCAGGTATTATAACACTTACAGGAGGTCCGAGGTAATTGTACAGCCATATCCTGATAACCCGTACAACAATAACCGATACGATAATAACCGTTATAACAATAATCCTTATAACAATGAACGCTTTAGTCGTACACGGGAGAATCAACACTTCGATAACAAACGAAGAGAAGATGACCATGAAGGCCGTTATGATCGTGACGAGAGAGGAAGGGGTAATGACAGAGGCCGCGATAATGACCATGGAAGGGGCCGTGGAAGAGACTAATCATTTTAATATAGGTAAAAAGCATGAAAGGTAATATTACCGTCATGCTTTTTTGTTTGATGTTTTAACGGAAGTATATAGCGGCTCATCACAAATCAATAGCAGGTTCAGTAATTACATTATTTTTTTGTTTTCTTCACCTGTCTTGTCGAATTTCGGCCTATATCTGGAATATATGACCCCGGAAAGAAAAGGAAAATTAGCAACAGTCCTCTCCAAACGACAGGCTGGCCTGGCCATCGTTATGGAAAATGTTCACGACCCGCATAATATTGCTGCCGTTATGCGAACCTGCGATGCGGTGGGTATACAGGATATTTTTATCCTGAATACGAAGATTCAGTCGCATAAGAAATTTGGGCCCAGAAGCAGTAGTAGTGCCGCTAAATGGCTAACCATTCATCATTACAACGATGCGGGTATTTGCTTCCTGGAGTTGAGAAAAAGATATAGTAAGATATTAACAACCCATCTGGCAACCGATTCCGTAGATTTATATGAGATTGATTTTACCCAGAATGTGGCGTTGGTTTTTGGCAATGAGCATGAAGGGGTAACCGAGGAGATAAGGGCATTGGCTGATGGTAATTTTATCATACCTCAAACAGGTATCATACAGAGCCTTAACATTTCAGTGGCATGTGCGGTTAGTATTTATGAAGCTATGCGTCAGAAAAAGGCAGCCGGGCATTACCAACAACCTTCTTTACCAAAAGAAAGAATAGACGGACTGATGAAAGAATGGGGATTTTACGAAAAAAAAGTATAAAAAAAGAATATGAAAAAATTATTGTTCCTGCTGGGTTTTTTAATGGTACAGCAATTGGTTTCCGCACAGGAAATCAAAAAATTAAAAATGGATGAGTTAATAAAAATGATTGATAGCAGTAAAATACCACTGGTTATTAATTTCTGGGCCAGTTGGTGTGGACCTTGTGTAAGGGAGATTCCATGGTTTGAAAAAAATGTAGCTGCTATGGCTGATAAGAAAATAAAGCTGGTACTGGTTAGTATTGATTTTCCGGATGATTATCCAAAAAACATACAGGCTTTTGCGAAGAAGAACGGCTATCACTCAGAGATTATCTGGCTAAATGAGACGAATTCAGAAGAATTTTGTCCTAAAATAGATAAATCATGGGATGGTTCCATACCCGTAACCCTGATGGTAAATAACAAGAAAAATTATCGCCAGTTTTTCGCGCATCAATTACCTGAAGAAAGATTGGCATTAGAATTAAAAAAACTTGCCGAATAATTTTCAAAAAAGTAATTACCTCAACCTGCTCGCTTGGTGAAAAAAATCCAGTAAAGAAATATGGTAATTGAATAATAGATTATTGTTCGTTATCCAGTTCTTCCTGGTCTTCCATTTCTTTTAATTCTCTGAGCTTGTTGATAAGCAGCACACTAATGCCAAACGCACCCAGGCTGCCGATAGCCAATACGATACCCAGTATATTTCCATACCGGATGCCGTCTATCAAGGCATAAGTGATGGCACAAAGGACCGCTAAAATGATAATACTTCTCAGGCTTGGGCTGTTTTTCATATGCATTTGTTTTGGTTGATGTTACTGTGATGCAGAAATTGAATTTATCCATACAAAAGCCTGGAATTTATTTTGTTTCTTCTTATACCTCACCTATAAAGACCTGCTTCCTTTATCGAAATAGCCTTACACACCTGTATTTTAGTTATGCAGGCCAATTGCCTTTCCATACTGTTATCGATATAAAATACCATTATTAGGATTAATGGATCTTCATTTTTTTCTTCCTCAGTTTTTCTGCTTCTATACCTTTTCGTTCCTCAGCTTTATGGGTAAGATAAGTAATACTGACATTTAACTCAAACCCGATAATCAGGATCAACGAATTAATATAGATCAACAGCATAATAATCAGTACAGTACCAATGGATCCGTACACTTTCCCGTAAGAAGCAAAATTACTAACCCAATAAGAAAATATAATCGCGGTTCCCAGCATCAGCGCGGTTGCCAGTATAGAACCGGGGGACACTAGTTTCCATCTTTTCTTTACAGAAGGAGCGAATTTGTATATAAATGCAACACTGTAAAATAACAGGCATACAATAATACACCAGCGCAAAAAATTTAACCAGGGAACATTTTTACTGCGTGGTATATTCAGCAAGACCTTGAGTTGCTGTTGCCCGAATAAGAAAAGAATGGATGCAATGACTACAAATATCAGGATGGCCGTAAGCCTGATGGCTCGCCAGCGCTTATGTAAAAAGAATTTTTTCTGCTCCTGTATCGATTTGTCAAATGTTCTGATAACCCCCATCATTGCATTGGATGCATAGAACATGAGTAAGAAAAAACCGAAAGAAAAAACACCCACATGTTTTGTAAACAGGTCAGCAATAATGCCTGTAATAAATTTTGCCGTCTCTGAATTAGGTGAAATATCTCTGAAAAGCCTTAATATCTGCCTTTGGAAACTCCAGGATTCCGGAAAATAGGGAATAAGTGAAAAAAGAAAAATCAAGCCCGCAGGTAATGCCATGATCAGGTTAAAAGATATGGCTGATGCCCTTTCATTCAAACCCACTTTATTAATTTGTTTTAAGAGGAATTTGCTTACATCATACAAAGGCAGCCCATGAAAGCCGGGAATAATCAGTTCTTTGCTTATCCTGGAAAGGAAAACAACGGGTGCCGACCTAATTATTGTTCGCTCCAATCTGTTCAAAGCTTGGGTTCGTTTTGTTGTTTACGTGCCATGTAAATATCCAATGCTTTTTGGTATTCCTTTGCATATAAGCTGTGCTCTGCAAAATTGCTGCTGAAGTGATGGTAGCCACTGAAATCACTTTTTGCAACGAAGAACAGGTAATTTGTTTTGGGTGCATTGAGTATGATGTCTATCGTTTTGGAAGACGGTGTACAAATGGGGCCCGGTGGCAATCCTTTATGGCGATAAGTATTATAAGGCGAAGGGTTGAATAAATATTTTTCGTAGATCCTGGTGAGTGTAAAATCTTTCATGGCAAATTTAATGGTTGGGCAGGCCTGTAACGCCATATCCTTATTAAGCCTGTTAAGGTACACACTGGCAATCTTGAATTTATCATTGTCATAATTGGTTTCTTCTTCTACAATTGATGCAAGTGTATAAACTTCTTCTTGTGCCAGTCCGAGGCTTTTTGCTTTTTCTGTTCGGCCTTTGTTTCGCCAGAAAATATTTTTTGTATCCGAAAGTTTCCTGAATATCTTATCCAAAGGTGCACTCCAGTAGAAAGAATACGTATCAGGTATGATTATAGAAAAAACGGTATTGGTATCTACACCATATTCTTTAAGTGAGTCATTGGAAGAGATATATTGCATAACATTTGCTGAATCTGTAGAAAAATTCTTCCCGATAAGTTTGGCCAGGTCTTCTTTTGTGCGGAGCCTGTTAATCACCAGCTTGATCTCGGCCAGCCGCCCATTCTTAAGCATCCGGACAATCGTTAACATGTTTTCCCCTTTTTTTACCTCATATTTACCTGCTTTAATCTGGTCCCAGGCACCCACAACGGATGCAAGTAATGAGAAAGCAGTCTTATTTGTGATGATCCCGTTTTTTTTCATTTCCTCCAATATGGAGGCCTTATCTTTTTTATTCCCGCTTATCGTAAAAGATTTTGATTTTTCTTCAAAGGAAGTGGCAGGTGAAAGAAAAAGCCAATAGCCTGCGATGGCCGCCAAAAATAATAGGAGTAATAACCGGGATAATGTCCTTTTCATACCATCAAATTAAATAAAAAACCCTGTCTGAAGATACGGACAGGGCATTAAAATATATTCTTATCGTTTATTTCTTCTTACCTGAATCAGGTGCCAGTTTTACGGCATTAGCCGGTGCTGCAGGTGCCGCAACGGGTGCACTTTGGGTGGTATTTACTTTTTGCAGGATAGAGTTATCTGTTCCGCCGGTAGAACTGCTTTTCAGGAATAAAGTTGAGAAGATGGCCAAGGCAGCAATAATGCCTGCAAACAGCCAGGTGCCTTTTTCCAAAACATCGGTGGTTTGTTTAACGCCCATCAGCTGGTTGCTGAAACCGCCTACATTGCTGGACAACCCGCCACCTTTGGGGTTTTGTACCAAAACCATAAAACCTAATGCCGCGGAGGCGACCACAATCAGAATCAAAAACAAAATGATCATATTATATTCCTTTTAGTTGTTCAATTTTGGCAGCAAAATAACTGGATTTTTCAGGATTTAAGAAACTTAATTTGATAAAGAGCTGAATGGCTTTATCAACCTGCCCCTGTTGCACCAATACATCTGCCATGGTTTCGGTCAATATTTCCCTGGTTTCATTGGAAGTTTTGGCTTTTTCCGCCACTGCATTCTCCATTTCGAGGCTGGTAGCCAGGTATTGGGGCTTACCATCGGCCTGTTTCATCTGTTTCAGCCAATCTGTGAATTTTCTGAGGTGGGTGGTTAGCTTATCCTGCGGGATATTGGCAAGGTTTATTTTTATGCCCTGAGAGGCAAAATAATCTATGGTATGTAAACGCTCCCTGTCGGCATCAATATCCAGTTTGGCACCTGCTTCCACGGGCTTTTTAAAATCAGCCAGCTGACTGGATAGCAAACCGGCTATTTTATTATCCGCTCCGATCTCACTGTTAGCATCTGTTTCATCTACATCAATATCAAGGTCGCTGGTAGTTTCCTGTGAAAGGTCAATTTTTCGCATGATCTCTTTTACAGCTTCCACTGTGGGTATAGCAAAATCGGCCGGTATCGCGCTGCTTTGCCGGGCAGGGGCGGGAGCCACTGTATCGCTCACTGAATTTTTTAATCCATGCTGCAATTGAAGCTGTAGCCAGAGAGGATTGGTAAAATAAAAATTAGTTTTTACGGTTTGGGATGCCGCTGATGCATTCCCGTCAAGTTTTAATTTTGACGCGAGAAAATATTGGGCAGGTGCAAAATAGGGGAGCTCATCCGCAAAATGCTGTAATGCTTCCGATCCCAGTTGCGTGAAATCCGGTTTTCCGGCAAGTTGAAACAATGCTTTTTCCTGCGTAAGATTCATGTTGTTAAATATACAATTTGCTTACCAGTTGGAAAATATATGGTTAAAAATTTCGTCGGTCAGTGTTCTTACCACTTCTTCCAACAGTTGCCCCTCGGCCTGTTGTAAGGAGAGATTGGCTGAATAATCAAAACTCCGGCTCACATCAAATTCATCTGTTTTATTTTCTAATGTCTTTCTTAATGTGATATGCAGCGTTACAGTTAACCGGTTGATTGTGGCCTGCTGGGCACTAATACCTACTGTTTGGGTGGCATCATAACCCGTTATCGTTCCATTGATCACATAATGGGCATCATCATTATTGGTGCGGGTAAGCTTGGTTCCGGTAGTTATTTTTTGCTGGAGTTTGTCTGTAAACTTCTGGCTTAATTGCGGGTTAATATACCTCGCCCTGTTTTCAATAAATCCGATCTTCACTGTTTTTACATCTGTGGGTATGGAAGCATCATTAAACTTATAGATCTTACAGGAAGTTACTGAAAAGCATACGCAACATAGCGTTAAAACAAACCAGGGCAAATATGCTTTGCCCGGAACTGCTGAAAATATTTTGAATGACCGAATATGCATTATTTGTAAATATTAATTTTAAAATACTAACCATCATTCATCAATATCATACTCTTTCAACTTCCTGTACAAGGTTCTTTCGCTGATACCCAGATCAAGTGAAGCATCCCTCCGTTTGCCCTTATGTTTTTTAAGTGCTTTTATGATGAGTTCTTTTTCTTTATCCATTATATTCAGCGATTCTTCCACTTCTTCATGGTGATGGATATCATCCTCATGCATTAAAACCGGTTGCGATGAATTGCTGCCTGGCGATAAAAAAGAGGGCTGCGAATTCACTGGTTGAGAAATTCCTGGTGAAGCCATGATCGACTGCCCATCGCCATTATTGTGAAAATCATTCATCAATGAATCCCTTGTATAGTTGGCGGCTGTGCTTATCAGGGAAGGATTCTGTAATATATCAAGGAACATTTTCTTTAGTTCGGTCACATCTTTTTTCATATCGAAAAAGAGCTTATATAGTATCTCTCTTTCATTTGCAAATTCGCCTGAGTTATTGTGTTGACCTGCCAGTACTGGTAACCGGTTACCCGTTTTCTCGGGTAAAAACCTGCGCATTTCATTACCTGTTACCAGGTTATTGGTGCTTAATACCGAAATCTGTTCTGCAATATTCTTTAACTCACGCACATTCCCCTGCCAGCCATGGTTAATTAACAGGTTTTTAGCTTCGTCGTCCAGCTGTACCGGTGTTGTTTTATATCGTTCAGCAAAATCAACCACAAATTTTCTGAAGAGTAAAAGGATATCTTCTTTTCGGTCCCGGAGTGGTGGTACACGAATTGGAACGGTACTTAACCTGTAATACAAATCTTCCCTGAAACGGCCTTTTTGCGTGAACTCTAATAATTCGCGATTGGTGGCTGCTATAACCCTCACATCTGTTTTCTGCACTTTGGAAGAGCCTACCCGGATGAATTCGCCTGTTTCCAATACCCGCAATAACCTGGCTTGCGTGCCGAGGGGCATTTCGCCAATTTCATCCATAAAAATAGTACCGCCGCTAACGGTTTCAAAATAACCTTTGCGGCTGTCGACCGCGCCGGTAAAAGCACCTTTTTCGTGGCCGAATAATTCCGAATCAATAGTGCCTTCCGGAATAGCTCCACAGTTAACGGCAATAAAAGGATTGTGCTTACGTGAGGAGAGCGCGTGTATGATCTGCGAAAACACTTCCTTGCCTACGCCACTTTCCCCAACAATCAACACAGTAAGGTCGGTTGCGGCTACCTGCACCGCGGTGTTCAAGGCATGGTTAAGCGCAGGTGCGCTACCAATGATGCCAAAACGGTTTTTTATACTTTGTAAATCCATTTTTTTAATTAATAGTTTAGTAATAATGAGCAATTACCAAATAAAATTTCTGTGCCTATACACTACTGTCCTATAACAGGATGATCATGTTTTGTTGGTCGGCGACAAACAAAGGCGGGAACGTAATTATTAATTAACAATTACGCCCAGCAATGTTCCTGCCGTGCAACTATTTACTTTCACCTGTACATAATCCCCTTTTTGCAGTTGATAATCGCCTTTAGGGAATATGACTACTTTATTATGATCCGTTCTTCCATGCCAATCTGTATCGCTTTTTTTAGAGTTGGCTTCAATCAATACTTTAAATGTTTTATTTACATCGCGCTGCATACTTTCCAACGAATGAATCCGGTGCAGGGCTATGATCTCCTGCAACCTTCTTTTTTTTACTTCTTCCGGTATATCATCCTCATATCTTTTTTCAGCCAGGGTACCAGGCCTTTCGCTGTAATAATACATGTAGGCAAGATCGTATTTGCAATACTCCATCAACGAATAAGAATCCTGATGGTCTTCTTCCGTTTCGGTACAAAAACCTGTGATCATATCTGTACTCAAACCACAACCAGGTAATATTTCGCGGATGCGGTTTACTTTACCGATATACCATTCCCGGGTATAAGTACGGTTCATTAATTGCAATATCCTGGTGCTTCCGCTTTGTACGGGAAGATGTATATAGTTGCAGATATTCTCATGCCTGCCGATTGTAAACAATACTTCATCCGTAATATCTTTCGGATGCGAGGTACTGAAACGTACCCTGAGCAATGGATTAACCAACGCTACTTTTTCTAACAATTTGGCAAAGGTTATCGTTTCATCTTTCTGTTCATCTATCCAGTAATAACTGTCTACGTTTTGTCCTAATAAAGTCACTTCCCTATAACCCGTATTGAATAATTCTATTACTTCCGAAATAATGGAATGGGCATCGCGGCTGCGTTCCCTGCCGCGGGTAAAAGGTACTACGCAGAAGCTGCACATATTATTGCAGCCGCGCATGATGGATACAAAAGCGCAAACGCCATTGCTGTCTAAACGTATCGGGGCAATATCCCCGTATGTCTCTTCGCGACTCAATAATACATTCACGGCTTTCTGTCCTGTTTCTGCTTCTTCTATTAACCCGGGCAAGCTGCGATAGGCATCGGGACCTATTACCATGTCCACGAGTTTTTCTTCTTCCAATAATTTCGATTTCAGTCGTTCTGCCATACATCCCAGCATACCGATAAGCATACCTGGTTTTTTCTTTTTCAAAAGCCGGAATTCGGTAAGGCGTTTTCTTACAGTCATCTCCGCTTTTTCGCGGATAGAGCAGGTATTCAAAAAAATCAGGTCAGCTTCTTCTACGTTGCGGGTAGCACCAAAACCTTCTGTATTCAGGATAGAGGCAACCACTTCTGTATCAGCAAAATTCATGGCACAGCCATAACTTTCTATATAAAAGCGTTTTTTATATGTAGTGGGATCATGTTTAAAAGCGGCAACAGCCTCACCCTGCCTACTTTCATCATGAACTTTACCTGCTAACCCTGGTATTCCCATTCTTTCCAAAATTTAGGTTGTAAAAATACTAAAATCAATCGGTTAATGTCAGATTGTCAGCACTAGTTTCGCAAAAGTTATCTGTAACTACTAATTTTGCGGCTAAATTCAGGCAGGCATGAGGAAAATGGGTGTCATTATTATTGTGTTGATCTGTTTTTACTCGGGTTCAGCGCAGGATATTGTGGTAAACAAGCTGAGAAATGAAACTTCCCGAACCATAAAAAAAGAGTCAGATACCAGCCGGTGGAATTGGAAAAGAGGGGGTTTATTAAGTTTTAACCTTGCCCAGGGTTCACTGAGTAATTGGGCGGCGGGGGGAGATAATTTTTCGTTAACTGTAAACACCTATTTCAATTATTTTTTATTCTACAAAAAAGACCGCCATAGTTGGGATAATAATATTGATGTAAACCTTGGCTATATTCAGTCCACCAGTTTAGGCGGCCGCAAAAATGATGACCGTTTTGATTACCTGAGTAAGTATGGCTATAAAATGGATACGCTCGGCAAATGGTATTTGTCTACCCTGTTTAATTTCCGTTCCCAGTTTTTTGATGGATATACTTATTCAAATAATGTTGGTGATCTTTCCTCTTCTTTTTTGTCCCCTGCCTATATTATTTTATCTGCCGGATTTGATTATAAGCCTACAGATAAACTGTCTGTATTTATGTCGCCCCTTACTTCCCGGTCAACCTTGATTACCAATAACACGCTGGCACAAAAAGGTGTGTACGGGATACCGGCAGGCGAGCATGCCATTAACCAGATCGGTGCTTTTGTTACAGTAAACTATAACAATATCATCGCTAAGAATATTACCTATAAGGGTAGGGCTGATTTATTTTCAAATTACCAGAGCAATCCATGGAATATTGATCTGTACATGACCAACCAGTTTTCATTCAGGATCAATAAAAATTTTTCTGCAACGTATAGTCTCGATATGATCTATGATGATGATATTCGTTTGTTCGGGGCTACCAATACATCGCCGGCTTTACAAACCAAGAGCCTTATCGGCATTGGTTATTTAAAACCACTGAATATGCGGAAAACTAAGTTTAGCTAAGTGGTTACTTTTAAAATGTGTTTAATCCGGTGTGCTTTGTAAGTAAGGTACTGGTAGTCTTTACTGATAATGGTTACATGCCCCATTTTTCTCCCTGGTTTGGTTTCTGTTTTGCCATAGAGGTGCACAAATACATTGTCCATTTTCAA